>JAODMV010000153.1 GCA_025464875.1 Arthrobacter sp.
GATTTCGCTGCGACAGAGGACATGGGGTGTAAAACCCTTGCTCGAAATAATGGGGGTGAGGTCGGCTGGTGATTGCCGTCTTTATCTACGAGACCACGGACCGGACGCGCGAAACAGGCACGGCTAAGCCATGTACTGACAGGGCATGGTTACGGCCGCGGCGGGCGGCCTATCGTTGAAACCGTGAGCACCAGAGATGACATCCAGACGTTCCTGACCTCCGGGCGGGCCCGGCGGGTCCCCGGGCAGGTCGGCCTTCAGTCGTACGGCCGGCGGCGGGTCCCCGGGCTGCGCCGGGAAGAAGTCGCGGTGCTGGCCCAGGTCAGCGTCGAGTACTACAGCCGGCTCGAGCGCGGAAATTCAGTGGGGTTTCCGAGAGCATCCTCGAGTCACTGGTACAGGCCATCGTCGCGGCCAACCGGATGGGTCGGGCACTCTACGCCGCTCACTTCGACAGCACGATACTGCCGCCGAACCAGGCGCGGTTCATCTTCCTTGACCCCCGCGGAAGGGGCTTCGCCCCTGACTGTGCCGCAAATGAATGTGTCGTCATGCTCCGGGCCGCGGCCGGCCGCCACCCGTAGGCCATTAGCCGGTTCGCGGGTGCACAGCGTCCTGCAAAAACGCACCATTCCACGCTCACCCCTACCGGCGGACACGACGTCACCGCGTGGAGCCAACACAAGCACCGCGCGCCGGTGACCCAATCCAAGGAGGAACGAATGGAATACCGTCTACTCGGACGCACGGGCGTCTCGGTGAGCAGGCTGTGCCTCGGTTCGATGATGTTCGGCGCGTGGGGCAATCCGGAACACGACGAGTCGGTCCGCATCATCCACCGCGCACTCGATGCCGGGATCAACTTCATCGACACGGCCGACGTCTACTCCCAGGGCGAATCGGAGGAGATCGTCGGCAAGGCCCTCACTGCCGGCCGACGCGACGACGTCGTCCTCGCCACCAAGTTCCACATGCCCATGGGGGAGGACCCGAACCGGCAGGGCTCGTCCCGGCGCTGGATCATCCGGGCCGTCGAGGACTCCCTCCGGCGCCTGAGCACCGACTACATCGACCTGTACCAGGTCCACCGCCCGCGCACGGATACCGACATCGAGGAGACCCTCGGCGCCCTGTCAGATCTCGTCCACCAAGGCAAGGTCCGCTACATCGGCTCATCCACCTTCCCCGCCAGCCAGATCGTCGAGGCCCAATGGGTGGCACGGGACCGGCTTCTCCAGCGCTTCGTCACCGAACAGCCGCCCTACTCGATCCTCACCCGCGGGATCGAGGCCGACGTCCTGCCCACCGCAGCGCGGCACGGCATGGGCGTGATGACCTACAGTCCGCTGGCCGGCGGCTGGCTCTCCGGACGCTGGCGCAAGGAAGCCGGCGGGGCCAGACCGACGTCCCCGGCCCGACAGCGGCTGGTCGCACGCTTCGACATGTCGCTGCCCGAAAACCAGAGGAAGCTCGAAGTAGCCGAGGCCCTCTACGAGGTGGCCGAAGACGCGGGGATGACCCTGATCGAGCTCGCGATTGCATTCGTGCTCAATCATCCGGCCGTCACTTCAGCGATCATCGGCCCGCGGACGATGGAGCAGCTCGAATCCCAGCTCCCCGCCGCCGACGTGGTCCTGAGCGATGAAATCCTCGACAAGATCGACGAGCTGGTGACGCCGGGAACGACCATCAACCCCGCCGACAGCGGCTACGACAACCCGGCTCTGCAGCCAGCGGCCCGGCGACGGTAAGGGCTGGCCGCTCCGCTGTGTGGATCGCAGCGATAAGTGGCGGCGTTTTCGCAGCGCTAAATGTCACCCTTGGTGCTCGTTAGCCGATCCCGGAGAGGGCGCCCGCCCGCCCGAGCTTCTGCTTGATGAACAGGGTTCGCCCCCGCGCAGCGGCCGGAATCGGAACGTCTACCGCACCGCTGTGGTTCTCGCGCCGTCATCGCTTGGACTCGGCCCGAGGCGGACCGCCGGTGCTCCGGATTGCCCCAGCGCTTGTTCGGTCGAGTCCCGCTCTGGTGCTGTTCATCCCGGCTCGATAGCGTGTATCGCATGGCCATCAAACTTGAGAACGTCGGCATTGCGGTTCGCGACCTGGAAGCGACGATCGCCTTTTTCACCGACCTCGGCCTCACAGTCGTCGGCCGTGACACGGTCAGTGGCGAGTGGACCGACACTGCCGTCGGACTCGACGGCAACCATGCCAACATTGCGATGCTCCAAACACCAGACGGTCACGGTCGCCTGGAGCTGTTCGAGTACATCCACCCCGAAGCTATCGAGTCGAGACCCACTCGTCCGAACGAGATCGGGATGCACCGCGTCGCCTTCTCAGTCGACGACATCGACAAAGCCCTTGAGATAGCCGCGAGGCACGGCTGCCGACCGCTACGCGGTGTGGCAACGTACGAGGACGTCTACAAGCTCACCTACGTCCGCGGTCCCAGCGGCATCATCGTGATGCTCGCCGAGGCACTGAAGAAGAACTGACGGCCGGATCGCCGCTCGCCCTCGCCGCACCAACATTCGGCAGCAGATCGGAGACGATCGTCGCGACCCGCTTCGTTGCCGCAAGCAAATCGGCTATCGCTACGAGCGCCCGCAAGCCGGTCGTGTTGCGATCCACAGGTGAAAAGGCTCAGACGGGCATACGGATGAAAGTGTCCCACTTCCGTGCTTTCGGGTCATTACGTCACCTAGGCCAGCGGAGAATCCAGTTCACCAGCACGGCTGCCACAATGGCGATGGGGACCAGGGCGGGCCACGGCCGCTCCCGTCGAATCAGGGCAGCGACTCCATATCCTGCACCAACACAAGCAGTTAGACCGGAAAGCGGGACCAGTAGACCAACGAACAATGAAGGATTCTCCACTTCGCGGCAGGACAAGACCCCCGGCGCGTATCCGTATTCCGGCGGGCATTGGATCCAGAAAGCAATGGCGCAGTAGGCGGGAATGCCGACCGCCAGGGCAACCAACCCGAGCCACATCGCGGTCATAGCAACGTCCTACGCCCGCCGTTATATCTCCAGTCCCCAGCAACTGACATGAAGACTGACACGCATCTCAGTGCACTGCGCGCCCTCGATCCTGCATCGCTTACCGCGATCGACCCGGCCGTCCGGCACCGGTCCGAGGCCAGACTGCAGCAAATCCTTGCCACGGACGCGACCGTCGCCGCCCATGGCAGGCCCCGCCCCGTCAGGCGTCGCGTCATGTTGGCATCAGCGGCGGCCCTTCTCCTGGTCGGTGGCATTGTGGCCGCTGACGTCATCATTTCCGGCAAATCAGGTGCTACCGCCGAAGCCGCTCAGGTCCTCGAAACGGCAGCAGCTGCAACAATCACAGCCGCTGATCCCCCCGTCGGGCCGGGGCAATACCTGAAAGTCGACACCAAAGCCGTCTATGCAGCATTCGGTGGACTCTCCGGTCCACCGTCCCTCTGGCTGGATCAGGCCAATAGCCAGATGTACGTCCCGGCAGACCGGAACGGGGAACGCACCGTCCTGCTGCGAACGGACGACGGGGTCCCCAGCGTGCCTGCAGGGACCGCGATCTCATGGACCGCCATCGAAACCTCGGTCGTGAACTCCGCACCATGAAGTACCCGCACCGGGAGTGCCCCAGCTCGAGGCTGTGAGACGGTTCGACACCGCCGGGCCAATGTAAGTCCTGATTAGCTGCCATTTAGCACTGCGATCCACACGCTCCGCTGAATGCTTATGCACTGAAAGTGTCCCGCTTGGCCACGGCTCATGGGACACCCTTGATAGGACCGGGAGCTTTCGGTCGCCGAGCCCTGACGTCGCCATCAGGGCTCGGGCCGATCACGGGTCAGAACGGTTTCGTCGGCAGGTACTTGCCGTCGAGGGTGATGACGGCACGCGATCCGCCGTCGGGGTCTTCGACCTTCTTGATGTCCAGCTTGAAGTTGATGGCGCTGATGATGCCGTCACCGAATTGCTCGTGAACCAGCGCCTTCAAGGTGGAACCGTAGACCTGCACCATTTCGTAGAAGCGGTAGATGGTGGGATCGGTCGGTATGCCCCCGGGAATGCTGCCGCGCAGCGGGATGGTCTGCAGCAGCAGGACGGCGTCCTGACCCAGCCCCAGCCGCTCGCTGACGGTTTCCGCGGCGGCTGCCGGCAAGGGATGCTGGCCGAGCAGGGCGGCGGTGACGAAGACAAGGCTCAGGCCGGTGCCCTCGGCCAGGTCCTGCCAGGAGAGGTTCTTGCGCATCTTGGCGTCGATGATCGCGGCGGTCAGTTCCTCGCGCGGGCCTTGGGTGTTCTGGGAATGAATCATGGTGTTTCCTTTTCTGTTGGTGAGGTGATCAGGCGGCCACGCCGGATGTGGCCGGCGTGGCGCGGGTTTGGGGGTGGTCCGCGAGGGTGACAAAACGGCCGGTGGCGCCGTCCAGGGCGTCGATCGAGCCGGTTTCAATGTCGTAGACCCAGCCGTGCAGGGTCAGTCGGGTCTGGTTCAGCGCGAGGGCGACCGAGGGATGGGTCCTGATGTTGGTCAGCTGGGCGATGACATTCTCGCGGACCAAGGCTTCCAGCTGCTCCTGGGCCGAGCCGTGGGTACGGGCGGCGTTGACGACCTTCGCCGAGTCGGCATGAGCCAGCCAGTTGGCGACGGCCGGCAGATGAGCCAGGCTCTTCCCGGACGAGATGGCGGTCATCGCCCCGCAGTCGGAGTGGCCGCAGATGACGATGTCGGTAACGCCCAGCACCGCGACCGCGTACTCGACCGTGGCGGAGACACCGCCGGGTTCGGGCCCGTAGGCCGGCACGATGTTGCCGGCATTGCGGATCACGAACAGATCACCCGGCTCCCGCTGGGTCAGCAGCTCCGGGACCACCCGGCTGTCCGAGCACGTGATGAACAGCGCCCCCGGGTTTTGCGCGGTGGCGAGACGTTTGAAGAGTCCTGAGCGTTCCGGGAAGGCTTCCCGTTGAAACTTCAGAAAACCGTCGATGATGTCTTGCATAAAGCCGTCTCCTTGCCTTGAGCGATAACTCAAGCATGAGCCCCAAAAACTATAGTGTCCAAGACTTGTTTATAATCAGCTCCATAAGTTTTTTCTATAGTTGGAGTGTCATGTTGCTGCGCCATGTCCGCTACCTGACCGCGGTCGCGGAACACCGGAACTTCACCCGTGCGGCCGAGGCGCTGCATGTTTCCCAGCCGACCCTGTCGCAACAGATCAAGCAACTGGAAAACTCGCTGCACGTACAGCTATTGGACCGGTCGGGCCGGACGGTGCGGCTGACCGACGCCGGCGAGGCCTACCTGAGCCATGCCCGTCGGGCATTGCGGGAGTTGGACGCGGGAGAGCGGGCCATCCACGATGTGCAGGACCTGAGCCGCGGATCGCTCCGGCTGGCGATGACCCCCACGTTCACCGCCTACCTGATCGGCCCGCTGGTCGAACGCTTCAACACCCGCTATCCGGGCATCACCCTCAGCGTCCAGGAAATGACGCAGGATCGCATCGAAGCGGCGCTGGCGGAGGACCGCCTCGACTTAGGCATCGCCTTTGCCGGGGCGCGTTCGGCCGAGATCGAGACCCAGGCACTGTTCGTCGAAACCCTCAGTCTGGTCGTCGGCAGCGCCCACCCTTGCGCCGGACAGCATGCGCCGCCGGCCGTGCAGGGCCTGGAGAAGGAGGCGCTGGTGCTTCTCAGCAGCGACTTTGCGACCCGGCACCACATCGACCTGTACTTCCGGGACCAAGGCATTGCCCCGCGCATCGCGATCGAAGCCAACTCAATTAGCGCTATCGTCGAGATCATCCGCCGCGGCCGGCTCGCCACCGTGCTGCCCGACGCCATTGCCCGCGAGCAGCCCGGACTTCACCCGGTTGCACTGCTGCCGGCCATTCCACCGCGCACCGTTGCCCTGCTCCGAAGGAAAGGAGCCTATGTGAGTGCGGCCAGCCAGGCCTTCGCCGAGCTGGCATCGACGTGGACATGACCGGGTGACACCCCCGGCACTGCAGTCGCCAACAGGTCCACAACCGTGAGGGCAACCCGGATGATCAAGGCCACAGGAAAAGGAAAGGTGCTGGAATGCGGCGGATTCAAGCGTCGATCCGGCGCCGGATCCGTGGCGCTTAGGCCAGGGCTGCCAAAAGTTCCTTGCAGGCCGCTTCGCATTGGCGGCAGGCCTCGGCGCAGATCCGGCAGTGCTCGTGCATGCCGGCGTGCTGCTCGCACTCCGCGGCGCAGGCAGCGCAGGCGGCGCGGCAGGCCTCAAGCACTGCACGGGTGATCCCCGCGTTGGTTCCGGTTTGTCGGGACACAACGTTGCCGGTCGCGGCGCAGATGTCCGCGCAGTCCAGGCATGTGCGGATGCAGGTGGTCAGGTCGGCGACCATGTCTTCGCCCAGGCAGGCGTCGGCGCAGGAGGTGCAGGCCTGGGCGCATTGAAAGCACGCGGCAATGCATTCGGCGAGCTTGTTCTTGTCAACGGCGCCCAGATCCTTGGGGTAGGCGTCGAGCATCGCGCTGATGTGGTGAGTCACGGTGTTGCTCCTGTCGCTGGTGACGTGAGCGGCGGCTGCTGCCAGCCGCCGCTTACACCGTAACCCGGCGGCCGTTGCGGGCTAAAGGCTGGTCGTCGTGCGTGGTTTCACCGAGACGTTCCGATGCCGGAGCTCTTCGCTCCCTGCCCGGCCGCCCCGGGAGCGGCCCGGTCCTGGCTACTGCCCAGCCGCGGCGCCGGCGATGAGGGATTTGAGTATGCTTTCCTCGGCCACACCCAGGGTCCTGGAGGCGACCCTGCCCTGTTTATCAACTACGAGGGTGGAGGGGGCCGCCTGTGGCGGGACGTACTGTGTCATGGTGAGCAGGATGCCGCCGCCCTTGTCCTTCATGCTGGGAGATGCCGAAACTGCGCTCAAAGGCGGTGGAGGCCGGCTCCTCATCGCGGACGTTGACACCGCGGAAGAGAACGTCCTCGGACTGCAAGTCCGTCCAGAGCGCCTCCAGAACGGGCGCTTCGATCCGGCAGGGCGCGCAGGCGGCGTACCAGAAATTCAAGGACCATCCTTGCGGCCCAGTCCCGGGAGTCAGCGACCGTCCCGTCATACAGTGCGCCTTTCAGAACTACCGGCGCCTTCCGCTCGGCCTGGCATATTCGGTGACGGATCCGTCACCGGCTATGTAGTTCTTGTTGTCTCCGGCTTTGGCTTGCTGGGCCAGGGCACCGTCTGAGCTGCAGCCGGTCAGAGCCGCGACTCCTAGCGCGCCCAGAAGCGCTGAGGAGGGAAGACGCCGCCGGGAAAGGCCGGCTGATCGCTCCAGGGCGCGGGGCGTAGTGGTCGGCGGGGTCGAACTTGGATAGTCGGGGCGTGTGGCAGTCTCTTGATAACGAATTTGTAACTTGTGCGTGTCGTTGGTTAGGGTTGAAGGTATACCCCTTATGGGTATCCGCGTGACCGCTTCGCCCAGCCCCGCCGGCGGTCCCCGATCGTTTAGTTATCCAGGCGGGGGCGGAGGACCCAATGACGGTGCCATAGGCACCTTGGGGTGAAGCCGGCCCTTGAGCCACGCCAGTACGGCTGTGGCCAGGGCGGGCCGGACAGTCCACTCGTCCGAATCCGACAGCTAACTTCGCCGGCGTCGAGAGGACCACGTTTTGCTTTCCCAGCCTAAGCACGGCCGCCGCCGTGCCATTCCAGCATCCGAGACCATCAGAGACCGCCGACGTGCCGCCGCCGTTGCCGAATCATTCCTGCGTAGTCGCGGCCAGAAGCTTGGTGCGGCCGCGGCGGTCACCGGGATGATTGCCCTGACCGCGCTGTCCGCAGCGCAGGCCGATCCGGGCAAGACCGCCGAAGCACTGGAAGGCGCGGTCTCCACAGAGATCCCGGCCGCAGGTCCGCCTGCCCTGACAGCGGACCCAGGTGCCGGTATCGCCTTCAGCCGCCCCGAGGTCGGCTCCGCACCCGCACCGAAACCAGCACCCGCACCGAAACCAGCGCCGGCACCGGAGGTCCAGTCGGCCGGGACCGTCCAGGCCCCGGCCGCCACCGGCACTGCCGCTCCGGCCGCGGGGCTGCAGGCACCTTTGGCCTCCGTGAACGTCAGTTCCCGGTTCGGACCAAGGGTCAATCCCTTGACAGGGGCAGCCGGTGAAATGCACACCGGCATCGACCTGACCGGGGCGTGCACCACAGCTGTGTTCGCCGCGGGTGCGGGAACGGTGACCGAGGCGGGTTGGCACCAGTATGGCGGCGGGAACCGGATCGTCGTCGACCACGGCAATGGGCTGAAAACCACGTACAACCATCTGGCCAGCATCGGTGTTTCCGTGGGGCAGGCCGTGGCCAAGGGCGCCCAGATCGCCGGAGTGGGCACCACCGGGAACTCCACGGGTTGCCATCTCCACTTCGAGGTCATGGTCAACGGCAAGACGGTCAATCCCGACGCATTCATCTGAGCGGCTGTGCGCGGCCCTTCGGAATAGCCGCGTGCAAGAGATTCACGCGTCGTCACTGGCGTTCGGCCAGTTAGGTGTCTGCGGTGGCCGTCACCGGGGCGGTCTGGTCCTTGTCCGGGCTGAGCAGGACATACGGCTTGCCCTTTGCCTGTTCGGTGAGGCGGGCGGCGTCCGCCCCCAGGGCCGGGTTGTAGGTCAGCCGGACCGCGCCGTGCTTCAGGGAGTGGACGGCGTGCTCGGCCGTCCTGGACGTCGACGGAAGCTGCGGGGGAGCAGCGCCGGGATCCCAGGATCCGGACGAGGTAAGTGCCTCCCGGAAGGAGGAGGCCGGAGGCTGCCGTCCGCCCCTTTTAGATGGGCATGAGGAAGGTCCCGGAGAGGTTTTGCAGCTGATGCATCCATTGCACCCAGACCCCGGTGACCATGAGCACGCCGAGGATGATGAGCATGGGGTCTGTTGCAGCCACGGCACGAGGCCTAGCAGGGCGGCGCCCATGAGGATCACGACGACGCCCGGGCCCCGCATCAGGGGGTCTCGCCAGCGCACGAGCCAGGAGCCGGTCGCGCCGAACGCCGCCCCGTAGAGGGTGAAGACGACGGCGAAGCCCAGCACGAACAGGCCCACCCCGGTAAGGACGCGGCGGCGGTTATGCGGCGGCGTGGGGCCGGTCAGCCCGGAGACGTATCCCAGGTAGCCGGGTGTCGGGGGCAGGATGCAGGGCGAAGGAATGACACGAGGCCTGCGGTCGTGGCCAGGGGATGGCGATGAGGAGGGCGCCGGAGGTCACCGTGGATGCGAAGAATTCGCCGACGTCCATCGGGTCAGGAGGCGTCGGCGGGCCGGAATGTTGCCCCGCCGTCGGTGGAGACGACGACCCCATCGGCGGTCGCTGCCCAGATCCATGGGTTTCCGTCGGCGCCCTTGACCGCTGCTATCGCGAAGACTTCCCCGTCGATCTTGCCCTTCCGGGTCCAGGTCGTGCCGGCGTCTGCGGAGTAGTGGACTGTCCCGTCGGGTTCGACGCCTGCGGCCTCTGTGGGGTGGGCGAAGGTGGCGAACTGGATCACGGGGCCGGACTTTACCGGGACCCAGGTTTTACCGCCGTCGGTTGAGCGCTGGATCCCCTCGCGGGTGGTGGCCAGAACGGTGTCACTGTCGGGGTGCCCGGCCAGGACTGCAGGGGCTACGCCGGTGGCCGCCGTGTTCCAGGTCTTGCCGTCGGGGCTGGTGCGCAGTGTCCCGTCGAAGGCCACGATTCCCGATTTTGTGGTGGTGAGGGCGTGGAAGTCGGACTGACCTTGGCGGGAGAGCAGTTCCCAGGTCTTGCCGCCGTCGCTGGATCTCATCAGGCCGAGCGGGTTGGGAAGGTCGGAGCCCGGTCCGGGGTGGCCGGAGGCGTAGAAGACGCCGTCGTCCTTGCCCGCGGTGAAGCCCATGAGGTCATTGGTGCCGCCGATTTTGGTTGCGGGGTTTTTGGTGACGTCGAACAGGCCGTCATGGGTGGCCAGGAGCACCTGGCTGCTGTCGCCGCTGACGGTGATTCCGTGAACGTGGGCGCTGGGCAGCCCATTGGCTGTGCTGTGGGTAGGAGTCGGGTCTGCCGGGGCGGCGGCAGGAGCGCAGGCTGACAAGACCAGGACAAGGCTGGCGGCTGCGGCTGTGACGGCGGCAATCCGCAGAGGCGGGAGGGATGAAAAGGGCACGGGATACTCCAGAGAGAAGGGATGGGAAGTTGGTGGGCGCGGCACCGGTCCGGAACGCGGGGGACCGGTGCCGCAGGCGGTGGCTACAAGGTGGCGAGCAGGTCTTTCATTTTCTGGATTTCCGCTTCCTGGGCGGTGCTGATGTCCTTGCTGAGCTGTACGGCGTCGGGGTTCTTGCCGTCGGTGCTTTCGGTCTTGGCCATCATCACGGCGCCTTCGTGGTGGGCGATCATCTGGGTCAGGAAGAGCTTCGCCGCTTCGGTGCCGTGGGCGGCGTCGAGCCTCTTCATGTCGTCCTCGCCCATCATGCCGTCCATGCTGTGGCGGCCGGAGGGCATGGTGGTGGGCTCGTTCCAGCTGGTGAGCCAGCCGGTCATCTTTTCGATCTCGGGCCCCTGGGCGGCTTTGATCTTGGTGGCCAGGGCGGTCACCGGGGCAGGGATTCCCTGTTTCGCCAGCATCACGTCGCTCATCTCGACCGCTTGGGCATGGTGGGGGATCATCATCTGGGCGAACATGGTGTCAGCGGCGTTGTGGTCCACGGCGGCGGCGGCAGCGGAACCGGATGACGTTCCGGGGCTTCCATGGTCCATGCCGGGCATGCTTCCTCCGCTCGAGCCTGTGGAGCAGCCCGCCAGGGCGATCACTGCGGCAGCGGTGGCGGCGGAAAGGGACAGGATCTTTTTCATCAAAATCAGGGTCCTTCAATACATCAATCGGGTATCGCATCAACGGGCGCAGGGCGCCGTTGGCGGATGACGGGTACGGCCATGGAGCCGGATACGGCTGGCCGGTTTACGTCGGGTGACTGGAATCCTGCGCCGGAAAGGTCACGGCGCAGCTCACGTGTCTACGTCCGGCTGATGGAAAGATCGCCCGGTGTTGGGCTTGCCGGCAGGTAGGAGTAATTGGCGGTTGCGGCGTTGGTGATGCCCAGAACTTGGGCCACCAGCGGCGTGGTGCCAGGCGGCGGTGCCGCCAGCGATGCGTTCCCGAGGGTAGGTGTGCAGCCCGGGTGCACGGAGGACATGGTCGAGCAGCCGTTCGGATCGGCGCACCCGCACCCGGGCGCGGATGCCGTGCCTGCCATTCCTGATGCTTCCGGTACCGCTGTCCGGTCCGCAGCGCCATGTCCCGTTGTGGGGACCTGCCCCTGAACGGTTGCCGTCTCATGGCCTGAAGGCGCCGGCATGCTGTGCGATCCGGGCATGATGTGCATGCCGAGGATCCCGGCAATGAGCGCCAGGAGACCTGTCAGCAGGCCCGCACGGCGGAGGAAGGGCGTGCGTCTGCCCGTTACGGTTGCAGCCACGATTTCCTCCTTTGCGCGCGGGTCTTGATTGATTTAAGGCTACCGGTTCAGCCCGGAGGGTTTTGTCCGTTCAACGGACCTCGGCCGGGTTCAGTTCCACCCTCCGCAGCAGCTGTGCGTTCAGGGCGACGACGATCGTGGAGACGGACATCAGCACGGCACCTGCCGCCGGGGAAAGGACGATCCCTACGGGGGCCAGGACGCCGGCGGCCAGCGGAACGGAGACGACGTTGTAACCGGTGGCCCAGATGAGGTTCTGCCACATCTTCCGGTAGCTGGCCCGGGACAGGTCCACCATCGACAGCACGGCCCGGGGGTCGTTGTCGACCAGAACGACGTCGGCCGATTCCATGGCGACGTCGGTGCCGGCGCCGATCGCGATACCGACCTCGGCGCGGGCCAGTGCCGGGGAATCGTTGACCCCGTCCCCGACCATGGCCACTTTCAGGCCGCGGGCCTGCAGTTCGGCGACCTTCTTGTCCTTGTCGGCAGGGAGGACTTCGGCGAACACTTCGTCAATGTTGAGTTCCTGGGCCACCGCCTGGGCGACCTGTTTGGCGTCGCCGGTGATCATGGCGACCTTGATGCCGCGGTTTTGCAGCGCGGCCACGGCCTGACGGGATTCGGGCCGGATGGCGTCTTCCAGGCCCACGGCCCCGAGGATTTCGCCGTCCTCCACGACGTGGAGGACGGCCGCGCCGCGGTCCCTCCAGGCCTTGGTGGCTTCCGCCACGGCCGCCGGTTCCGGGATGCCGAGCTCTCTCAGGAGCGCCGGGCCGCCGACCTGCACGTTCTTGCCGTTGACTGTGGCGCGGACGCCGCGCCCGGTCATCGAGGTGAAGCCGGTAGCCTGCGGGATCTCCAGCCGCTTCTCACGGGCTGCGCGGACGATGGCGCGGGCCACGGGGTGCTCACTGTCTGCTTCAACTGCGGCCGCCAAGGCCAGCAGCTCGTCGCGGTCTACCCCTTCGACGACCGCGACGTCCTTGAGTTCGGGCTCGCCCTTGGTCAGGGTCCCGGTTTTGTCGAAGAGCACGACGTCGATGGTTCGCATGCGCTCCAGGGCCATCCGGTTCTTGATCAGCACGCCGGCCCGGGCGGCCTGTTCGGTGGAGATGGCGATGACCAGCGGAATGGCCAGGCCCAGGGCGTGCGGGCAGGCGATGACCAGCACGGTGACGGTACGGGTGACCGCCTCCGGGACGTTTCCCAGCAGTGTCCAGGCGATGAAGGTGATGACGCCGGCGCCGGCGGCGAAGTAAAAAAGGAACGCCGCTGCCCGGTCCGCCAGGGCCTGGGCTTTGGAGGAGGAGGCCTGGGCTTCGGCGACCAGGCGCTGGATTCCGGCCAGGGCGGTGTCGTCGCCGACGGCCGCGACCCGGACCCTCACGGTGTTATCGGTCGCCACCGTTCCGGCTACCACAGGGGCGCCGGGGGAGCGGGGCACGGTTCTGGATTCGCCGCTGATCATCGATTCGTCGAATTCCGCCTGGCCGTCGACGACGGTGCCGTCTGCCGGCACGCGTGCTCCGGAACGCACCAGGACGGTGTCGCCCGGTCTGAGCTCGGAGACGCTGACGGTTTCCGTACCGGCGTCGCTGACGCGTTCCGCCTCGTCGGGCAGCAGGGCCGCGAGGGCGTCCAGGGCTCCCCGCGCGGATCCGAGCGCGCGCATTTCAATCCAGTGCCCCAGCAGCATGATGGCGACCAGCAGGGCCAGCTCCCACCAGAAATCCAGATCGAAGCCGCCGATGCCCAGGCTGGTGGCCCAGGACGCGACGAACGCGACGCTGATCGCCATCGCGATCAGCAGCATCATGCCCGGCTGCCGCGATTTGAGTTCGTTCAGCCCGCCCTTCAGGAACGGCTGGCCGCCGTAAAGATAAATCACCGTACCCAGGACGGGCGGGATCCAGGCCGAGCCGGGAAACTGCGGCGGCATATAGCCGAGCAGATGGCCGAACATCGGGCTGAAGTAGACCACCGGCACCGAGAGGGCCAGCGTCAGCCAGAACCTGTTCTTGAACATCGCCGTGCTGTGCCCGGCGTGCTGGCCGTGAGCGTGCACCACGTGGTCATCCTGTAAGCCGTGGCCCGCGTGATGGGCAGGGGCGTCCGCGCTGGTAGCCACGGCATGCCCCGGGGGCGTGTCCCCGCGGGCGCTGCGCCCGGCTTCGCGTGTCGTGCCTGCATCATTGTGGTGCCTGGAGTGGTCTTCCATGGATTCCTCCCTGAGAGGATCGGGGCCGGCCGACGGGCCGTTTAGTCCGCGGCCGCCAGGACGGATCAGCGGGTTGCGACCAGGCTGTATCCGGCCGAGGTGACAGCGTCACGGATGGCCGTCTCGGCGGCGGATCCGGAAATGACCAGGCGGGAGAGGCCGCCCGCGACGAGGTCCACGGACGCGGCTTCCACGCCGTCCAGTGCTGCGACTGCCTTCCGGACCGTCGCCACGCAATGCCCGCAGGTGAGTCCTTCCACCGCGTATTCGGCGCCCCCGGTACTTGTGACAGAGCCTTCCGGCGCATCGGTCGAGCAGCAGCTGCAGCCGGCCCCGGAAGACGTCAGCGGCAATTCTTTCCGGTTTTCCGTTCCACACATGTCAGTTCCATTCCTTGAGAAGGGGCGATGGGTGCTGGGGTTGAACGGCTGTGACGGCGGTGTTCGCGCACCGGCCTGGACATACCACTTCACTGACAACGCCTTCCACCATACCCCTTGGGGGTATGGGGTACAAGGCCGGAGAGATGCACGACGGGTGCTGGCAGGGCCGGCACCAAGCCCCGCGGGAGCTGCCCCAGCGGGATGGGTTCTCGGTGCCCCGAGCGCGGCATCGATCCTGTCCCGTTACCCAAATGTGACACTCGGGTCTAAGTTACCGTACGGTAGATATGTGCCGGTTCTCTCCAGGGGCGGCACTCCCGGGCCGATTGCCTAACTCTGCCGCTGCCCGGGATCCGTTCGCAGAATTCGTCCGGCAGAGACGGGGAAACCACGTTTGGCCTGTTCAGGGCCTTGGGGTGAAGCCGCGCCACTGCATCTATGCAGGAGTCGCGGCCGGGTGTCTCCCATCCGAATCCGACAGCTAACCCCGCAGGCATTGGGAGAGGCTACTTTTTCATGTCCACACGCATTCACGGCCGCCGTCGCGCGGTCACCGTCCAGACCGGCCCGCTCGCGAAGATCTCCAAGAAAGTCGCAGGGAACGCCGGCGGAGTGGGACGGCAGGCCGCCGTCATCGCCGCCGCCTCAGGAATGGTCCTGACCAGCGGCATCGCCGCGCAGGCCGGCCAGGCCCCCGTCCAGCGGGAGTCAGCCCCGGCCTCCAGCCTTGAGGTGTCCAGCCAGGTGCCCGCGCCGCTCCACGCGGACTCCAGTGTTCGGATTTCCTTCGAGCGCCCGGCCGTCGCCACGGCCCCCGCGCCGGTCATCGAAAAGCCTGCACCGGTTATCGAAAAGCCCGCGGCGGCCGTCGAGGCGCCCCGGCCGGCCGTAGCTGTCCCGGCGCCGGCCGCGACAGCCCAGATCACCGTTCAGCCCCAGGCAGCAGCGGCGCCCGCCGCTGCTCCCCAGGCGGCCGGCGGAGTCAACGCGGTCATGCTTTCATCGGCCTACGCACAGCTGGGTATCACCCAGGACTGCACCCGTCTGGTGGAGAAGGCCCTGGGAGCGGCCGGCATTCCCGTCGGTGACATCGGCCCGATGGCGTTCATGAAGTACGGAAAGGTCGTCGGCACCCCGGCGCCCGGCGACATGGTCGTCCAGTCCGGTCACGTCGGAATCTTTGTCGGCAACGGCCAGGTCCTCAGCTCGGGCATGAACGGCAAAAACCAGACCGTGGTCCATCCGCTGTCCTGGCTGACCGCAACCGGCGCCGTCACCTTCGTGCGCGCCGGCGCCTAGGAGCACCCGCCTGAAGGGGCCGGTGAGTTGCTGCCGTGCGGGCAGCGCCTCACCGGCCCTTGGCATACCTGCTCGAAACTCAAGGGTCGTTGCGACCTGCCGTGCAGTGAACCAGGGTTCGAAGTGCCACGGCCAGAGACGACGGCTAGAACCCGCCTACTCCTGGCCGGGGCACTTTCGTGCCTACCCGACTGTGTATTCGTTCCCGGGTGAATCCGCGGCGTGCCCGGCAGTTCTCCGGGTCCTCGCCAAGTGGGCCGGCCTCGACGGCGGTGGCAGGGGCCGCATGTCGTGCGCCGCTGTCTCCAGATGTGGCGTCATGGTCTTTCATTGATACCCCCTAGGGGTATATCCTTTAGTTCACAAGTAAGGGAGTAGCCATGAGCGAAACAGTGGAACCCGGCACCGCACCGCAGCACGGATACGCCAAGGATAAAGAGGCCTACCTGCGGCGCCTCAAACGCATTGAAGGCCAGGTGCGGGGTATTGCCCGCATGGTCGATGAGGACGCGTACTGCATCGACATCCTCACTCAGGTCGCGGCCATCAACAAGGCCCTGCACGCCGTCAGCATCGGGCTGCTCGAAGAGCACATCGGTCATTGCGTGGTCAACGCGGCCTCCGAATCGCCAGAAGCCGGCGGCGCAAAGGTCAAGGAAGCGTCAGACGCGATTGCACGTCTGCTGCGCTAGGAACGAAGGAGATAGGCACCATGAGCGTTAACACCACTGTCAATATTTCGGGCATGACCTGCGGCCACTGCGTCGCCTCGGTCACGGAAGAGCTGCAGGAGCTGGACGGCGTACAGGAAGTGGCTGTCGATCTGAACAAGGACGGCGTTTCCGTCGCCACCATCACCTCCGCTGCCGAGCTGGACCCGACGGAAATCGGCGAAGCCGTCGCCGAAGCCGGTTACCTCGTCGTGGCCAGCGGAGCCTGAGAATGGATGCAGCGACCCTGACCAATATCCGGGTAATTGAGCTGGATATTCAAGGGATGACCTGCGCCTCCTGCGTGGCCCGGGTGGAGCGCAAGCTCGGAAAGCTCGACGGCGTCCAGGCCAGCGTCAACCTGCCGCTTGAATCCGCCCGGGTCACGGTGCCCGACACCGTAACGGACCAGCAGATCATCGATACCGTCACCGCGACCGGATACACGGCACGGCTCAAGGCTTCGCCCCGCCCCGGCCAGGCGGGCGAGGGCAGCGTCGAGGATCTTCCCGTCCTGGCCGATGACGCGTCAGCCGCACCTGCCGCGGCCCTGCGGCCGCGGCTGCTCCTGGCGGCTGTCCTCACCCTGCCGGTGGTCATCATTTCCATGATTCCCGCCGCGCAGTTTCCGCACTGGGGCTGGTGGGCCTTTGCGCTCAGCCTGCCTGTGGTCAGCTGGGCGGCCTGGCCGTTCCACCGCGCCGCTGCTGTCAACGCCCGGCACTTCGCCTCCACGATGGACACCCTGGTGTCCATCGGGGTCAGCGCAGCCTTCCTGTTTTCGACCTGGCAACTGTTCGCGGACCCGTCGCTGACAGCGCACACGGGCATGGATATGACCGCCCACACCCTGTACTTCGAGGTCGCGGCCGTGGTGACCACCTTCCTGCTGCTGGGCAGGTACCTGGAGGCCAACGCCAAACAGCGGGCCGGAAATGCGCTCAAGGCGCTGTTGAATCTCGGGGCCAAGGAAGCTACGGTCGTCCGTGACGGTGCCGAGTTCCAGATACCCGCCGGCCGGCTGCAGCCAGGAGACGTCTTTGTCGTTCGCCCGGGCGAAAAAATTGCCACCGACGGGTTCGTCGTCGACGGCCACAGCGCGGTCGACACCTCGCTCATCACCGGCGAATCGCTTCCGGTGGAAGTCGGTGTCGATGACACCGTGGTCGGGGCAACGATCAACACCAACGGACGGCTGCTGGTGAGGGCCACCCGCGTCGGCAGTGCAACTACACTGGCCCAGATGGGCCGGCTGGTCAGCGAGGCGCAAAGTGGCAAGGCCCCGATTGCCCGGCTGGCCGACCGGATCAGCGCAGTCTTCGTGCCGGTCGTCCTGGCCATCGCCGCGGCCACCTTCATCGGGTGGATGCTCTCCACTGGTGACATTCAGGCCTCCTTTGTCGCCGCCGTGGCCGTGCTCGTCATCGCCTGCCCCTGTGCCCTGGGACTGGCCACGCCGACAGCCCTGCTCACCGGAACCGGTCGGGGCGCCCAGATGGGCATCCTGATCAAGGGGCCCCAGGTCCTCGAGGACACCCGGACGGTTGACACCATCGTGCTGGACAAGACCGGCACTGTGACCACCGGCCGGCTCTCGGTAGCAGGAATCCCCAGCTTCACCGGGACCAGCCAGGGCGAAATCCGGGCATACGCCGGGGCGGTTGAAACGGCCAGCGAACACCCCATCGCCCGAGCCATCGCCCGTGCAGCCCAGGGCAGCGGGGCGCTGCTGCCGGTCTCCGGCTTTGACAGCGCACCGGGCGGAGGAGTCCGCGGCACGGTCAACGGCAGGCAGGTCGTCGCCGGACGTGCCGGCTGGCTGCGGGAAAACGGCATCGACCCCACGACCAGCCACTACACCGCGCTGCAGGCCCAGGAAGATGCAGGCGCCACGGTCATCTGGGTGGGCATCGACGGCGTGGCCGCCGGCACCATCAGCCTCACCGACACGGTCAAGGATGGTTCTGCCGCGGCGATCAGCCGGCTGAAGGCCCTCGGATTGCGGCCGGTCCTGCTGACCGGGGACAATGCAGCAGTCGCCGCCGTGGTGGCTGCCGAGGTAGGGATCCCGGCCGAGGACGTCATGGCCGGTGTTCTGCCGGAAGGCAAGGTGGAGGCGGTACGGAAGCTCCAGGCCTCCGGAGCCACCGTTGCAATGGCAGGCGACGGCGTCAACGACGCCGCGGCTCTAGCGCAGGCAGACCTCGGCATCGCCATGGGCAGCGGTACCGACGTTGCCATCGCGGCCGCCGACTTGACCGTCATGGGAAACGACCTGGGACAGGTAGCCCAGGCGATCGAGCTCTCGCGTAAAACCCTGGCCACGATCAAGACCAATCTCTTCTGGGCCTTTTTCTACAACGCCATCGGCATCCCGGTCGCCGCTATGGGACTGCTCAACCCGATGATCGCCGGCGCAGCGATGGCCGCAAGCTCTGTTCTCGTGGTGAGCAACTCGCTCCGCCTGCGCCGCTTCGGCAAACCCGCCAAGGTCCAGGCTCCCGCCGCCCGGCTGTCCGCCCCTACATCTGTGTGATGCGAAAAGCAGGCGGTGGCTTCCCGGCCTCCGTCGTCTGTCCCGAAGCTTCACGGTCGACTGCTTAACCTTCGATTCTGCTGCCAGCGGTTACCGCGAGCGACTCCGGATCAGCGGATGCGGCCGCGGTTGCGTCCTCTTCGGCTGACCGCCAGTCCGGGATCCGGGGTCCACTCGGGCAGCCGCGCCAACATCTGCTGGTAGCGGCGTCTGGAACGCATCGAATTGCTGATGGTGTTGTGGGCGACCACGAGGAGCCAGGCGATCAGGGAGCCGTTGACGGTACGGACGTGCCGCCGTCGTCTCCATGCCTCCAGGAAAACTATCGCGGTGACGTCTTCAGCATCTTCCTTGACGCCCAGGACACGGAAGCTGTGTCTGAGGACGCGCAGGTAATGCCGGTCGAAGATCTCCCCGAACGCCAGGGAATCCCCTCAATTGCCCTTCGCCACAGCTCTTCGTCGGTGCTCATACCTGATAGTGTCCGTTCCCCCGGATTGGTTCCATCACTGCCATGTGCCGCGGCCGAGCGTACCGGAAACCGGTCCGTGTGGCTCTTCGACTTCCGCACCAATCTCCTTGCCGATTGGACACTGCCGCCGGTCCCGTCGCACACAACCCTAAGGAGCCCCAAGCAGATCGCTCGACTTGACGTCTTAGCGCCGTGAGATGTCTTTGTCCGAGGAGAACCAGAAGAGGCCGGCACATGCCGGCCTCTTCTGGTTTAAGAAGAACATGATGAGGGTGGACCAGTGGCCAAGACGCCGGAATATCGGCCTTCACACGACCGTTGAAAGTAGGGTGGAGTCCGTTTCCCTTTTGCGGTGAATGGGTTTCCCCAAGTGCCTGACGACAACGTGAAGGAGATGCTCATGCCGGATTTTGCCCCGCTCTGGTCGCCCCTGCAGATCGGTTCCACCGAGCTTAAGAACCGTGTGGCCCTAGCCCCCATGACGCGGATCAGCGCCACGGAGGACGGCCTGGTTACGGAGACGATGGTCTCCTACTACGAGGCCTTTGCGCGTGGCGGGTTCGGGCTGCTGATCACCGAGGGGATCTATCCGGACACCGCCCACAGCCAGGGCTATCTGTTCCAGCCGGGCATCGCCACCGAGGAACAGGCCCGTTCCTGGGCCGCCGTGGTGGAGGCCGTTCATGCGGCCGGCGCGAAGATCTTCGCCCAGCTCATGCACGCCGGAGCGCAGGCCCAGGGCAGCCGGTTCGTGGACTCCACGATCGGCCCCTCGGCGGTCGCGCCCAAGGGGGAGCAGCTGGGGTTCTACCGCGGGGAGGGCCCGTACCGGGTGCCCGCCGAGATCACCCCGGCCCAGATGGACGAGGTCCGCCAGGGCTTCGTTACCGCCGCACTGCACGCCAAGGACGCCGGGTTCGACGGCGTGGAGATCCACGGCGCGAACGGCTACCTGCTGGACCAGTTCCTCACCGACTACCTCAACCGGCGCACCGACGAGTACGGGGGCTCCCCCGAGAACCGGGTGCGCTTCGCCGCGGAGATCTGCCGCGCCGTCCGTGAGGCCGTGGGTCCGGAGATGACCGTGGGCATCCGGATCTCCCAGGCCAAGGTGAGCGACCACGACCACCGGTGGAGCGGTGGGGCCGAGGAGGCGAAAACGATCTTCTCCATCCTGGGAACCACCGGGATCGACTTCGTCCACACCACCGAGTACCGTGCCACCGCGCCGGCGTTCGGTGACAGCGGCGACACGCTAGCGGCCCTGGCCAAGAAGCACTCGGGCCTGCCCGTGATCGCCAACGGCCACCTGGACGACCCGGAGACCGCCGTCTCGATGCTCCGGGAGGGCGCGGCCGACGTCGTCGCCCTGGGCAAGGCGGCCTTGGCCAACCGGGACTGGCCGCGCCGTGTGCGCAACGGCCTGCCCCTCGACGAGATCGACGCGCGCTTGTTCGCGCCGGTGGCCGATGTCAAGGACTGGGAACTGGAACTGTCCTAGGGGAGTACCGACGATGGGCGGGGCCGGGCGGACAACGCCCAGCCCGGCCTTGCCGATGCGGGCGATCCGTGCGGTGATCCCGCGCCGGCGCAGGTAGCGCCGCACCCGCCGGGTGTCGTAAGCCTTGTGCACATGCAGCTTTCCTGGGGCGAGCTGCTGCCCAAGCAGCGCATTACCGACGATGCCGCCGGCTACAGGCTCCTGTTGGAGCTGCTCGCCGGGCACGGCGACACGCCGCCGGACCCGATTTCGGTGGCGATCGAGACCCGCTTCGCCGACGCACGGGCGCTGAAGGCCTACGCCGGCTCGGCGCCGGTCACCCGCGCCTCCGGGAAGAAGACTTACGTGGGCCGCCGGTTCGCCAAGAACGACCGGCTCATGGCAGCAGATTCCTCTGGGCCTTCGCGGCCCTGCAAGGCTCCGAGGGAGCCAACGAGCACTACCGCCGTCGACGTACCGCAGGAGACTGGCACGCGGCCGCCCAACGGAATCTGCTACACCGCCTCCTGGGCCAGCTCTACCACTGCCTCCAGACCGGAAGCACTTCGACCAAGCCAGAGCCCGACAGGCCGCGCCCGCCAAAGCACGTGCCGCCCGTCTGGGCCGGTCCACCATCGGACGAGCTCCCCGTTATTGTCTCCCTGGGTCAGTTCTTTTACCGGTCCGCGCAGATGGTCATGGCCGCGAAAAGTGTCGACGTCTTTTCCACGGGCTGTCTGATCGAAGTTCTGTGATCCATCCGCCGGGGGAGCGAGGCAGATAGGGAGTGGAACAGGGTCACTGATCAGTGCTTCAACCGCGGCCGTTACAGGCTGGATTCTCTGGCGCGGGGTGCACCGGTCCCGTCCGGCACGAAACGCTGTGCCCCGTTGCTGGACAGACCGCTGGTCCGCATACTACCCTTCAGTACAAAGTCCGGCATGGGCGCCTCCGGCGTCCGGGAAGGGGGAGCCCGTCACCGCTGACCACCATGACCTAACTACTGACCTATCCACTGAAAGCCCCTCCTTCGAGGGGCTTTCCCGTGTCTGCACATCGGCCCGGCGGCCACCGGCACTCCGGCCGCCGGTAACGCTGATGCACCACGCTCCAGCGAAGACGCTGCACTATAGCTTTCCCATCAGAGGGACCAGAAGAGGCCGGCACAAGCCGGTCTCTTCCTGGTTAACCGCCCACCGGGCCGAGGCTCGGCGGAAGAACGCATTCGACGCCGGCAAACACATCAACACAACCGCAGAACGTGCGCCCCGCAGTCGCGCCCGGTATCCCTGCTGGAGCATCACGTCGTAGGCACCTAATGCAGCCGCAGACCCCTTGAAGCCGCACCGCCCCTTGTGGCATGCTCGCACCACGCGGTTCTGCAGCGTAGCCGTTACTTCAATGAATAGAGAGTAACCATGTATCTGCACACGCAACTCCTGGTCAATGAAATCGCCTCTGACGAGCCCGATCCGGCTGCGGCAAACGCGCTGCAGGAAGGACTGGGCGGACAGTTCGGAGAAATGCGAACCATGATGCAGTACCTCTTTCAGAGCATTAACTTCCGGGGCGACGCGTCCGCGAAGCCATACAAGGACTTGCTCCAGGGCGTAGGAACCGAAGAAATCAGCCACGTTGAACTCATCGGCACCACCATTGCCCAACTCCTGGACGGCTCCCCCCGGTATCAGGGCAAAATGACTGACCCTGTGGACCAACCGGGTGCAGGGGGCGCGACCCCGCTGAAGATTGCCCTGGACACCAGCAATATCCATCATTATCTTGTCGCCGCTCAGGGCGCTTTGCCAGTGGACGCCGCCGGCAACCCCTGGTCGGGTTCCTACGTGTACAACAGCGGAAATTTGATCTTGGACTTGTTGTATAACCTCATGCTGGAGTCGACCGGACGGCTGCAGAAATGCCGCATCTACGAGATGACAGCCAATAAGACAGCCCGCTCTACTATCGCCTACCTCATCGTCAGGGACCAGGCGCATGAGAACGCGTTCGCGAAGGCGCTTGAAAGCCTTGGCGTCAACTGGGGAGCAGCACTTCCAATTCCGAAGACAAACGCCGAGCAGTTCCCGGAAGTCAAGGAACTCCTGGACAAGGGTCTTCAAAGCATTCAGTACACGTTCAGCGCGGACAACCTGAGCCAGGCGGGCAAGCTCTACCGGGGTGCCTCACCGTCCAATGACGGTACGGAGCTCAGTATGGCTGTCATGCCCGACGGTGTGCCCGTCAAGATCTCGCCGGAACGCCGGGAGGAGTTCTCGCCGGGACTGGACCAGGAACTTCTGGCCCTCATTCAGGCCACTGCGGAAATCGAGTTGCAAAACGCGGATAGTCCCAAGGGATCCCGGTAGTGTCGATGCTGATGGGGCGACGGTAGGAGGTTTACCGCCAGCCAACGCTTCCGGCAGCAGATTCCCTAGGATGGGTCCACCGAGGAGGACGCCACTCCTGGCGAGCCGTCCGCCGCCAATCCCGTATAAGCACAGCTTGTTCCCGGATGCCGCTCACGTCCCGGAATTCAGCCCGTACCGCCAAGCAGGTCACGTACGGACCGCCCCTGCCTCCCGATCTCAACGCGCCTGACACACCACGACACCGCTTGTCGGAACGCGATGACCCGAGAGGGACTGGCACGTCGTATCTGGCGATCTCGGCCAAAACATAAGACGCACCCGAGCCGGTTGATCGACTGCATCGGTCGGCCGATCGGTGTGAAGGCTCCTGGCAGCAGGGACATCTGAAACGCTCCGGCCCTTCGCCCCCGGGCGGCCGCAGCGGCCGAAGTGAATCGCCGCGCCGGGCACTACGGGCACATCGCGTGAACCCGGCCGACAGGTCCGCGCTGTTCTGGCGGCCTGCCGTCCAGAGTGAATTTGGTGGCGCGGCGGACGGCGAAGGCGACGACGCGAAGTTAACCTTCGCCGGCAACACAAGCCTGCGGGCTGAGGACAAGAGGCACAAACGACGTCCGCCCGGGCCTGGACGCGCTTTCATGATTGCCGGGCAACGCGCGGCCCATCCCACGGCGTGCGCAAGAAGCCTGCACGGAAGACATTGTCCCGTATCGCAGCGGCGTGGGACGATCCGTTTCATGAGCGGGAACCAGGAACAGGGCGCTGCTCACCACGAGTCCCCCAAGGGGGTTGACGACGTTCCGTTCGCGCCTGGGCCGACCGACCGGCAGATGTGCAGAACCGGCCAGCGACGCCTTGATGCTGGAAGAAAAGTTGAGCAGCATCTGCACGAAGCGCGTTACAAACATCCGCGCTGAGGACCGGACGAGCCGCCACCGTCCAGTCCTTAGCGGCAGGCCAGCAACCGCTGCGAAAGGATATGAACCATGGCCGACATCATCGAATTCCTTGAAGCACGCATCGCCGAGGACGAGTCGGCGGTCCGCGCATCCCACTTGGGCATGCAGGGAACAGACCTGCAGGTTGCCGGAGCAGGGTCAGACGCCTCGCCGCTCAGCCCAGCCCGCGTCTTGGCTGAATGCGCCGCGAAGCGGAAAATTCTGGGCAACGTCCCGCTCGTCATAGACATTCCCGTGCAGATGGGCGGGACAAGCGAGTACGTCCTCATGTGCCTCGCCGCTGTCTACAGCTCGCACCCGGACTACCAGGAAGGCTGGGCGGTGGAGGGCTTAGAAAGATCCTGACTGCTGGGGTGTCGGGTCCGCTGCCTGCCAGCGTCTCTTCCGTGGCACCGCTAACCGGACTGCAGCAGCTGGCTTTGCCGCGCCCCGATGCGCATATCCTCCGGACGCCTGAGATCCCAGCGGGTTGCGGAGATCAATGCGCCTTGGCCGACTGCCAGTGTTCGGATTTCCTTCGAGCGCCCGGCCGTCGCCACGGCCCCCGCGCCGGTCATCGAAAAGCCTGCACCGGTCATCGAAAAGCTTGCACCGGTTATCGAAAAGCCCGCGGCGGCCGTCGAGGCGCCCCGGCCGGCCGTAGCTGTCCCGGCGCCGGCCGCGACAGCCCAGATCACCGTTCAGC
>JAODMV010000175.1 GCA_025464875.1 Arthrobacter sp.
TAGGCACCGCCAGCTGCGCCTCTGGTCCGAACGCCGGGGAGTACCTTGACCGGGGCCGCGGGCGGATTTACGATCTTCGCAGGCACCGGATGTCCCGATCGAACAGAGAGGTACCGACCGGAGATACCCGACTCACACCTTTGTGGCCGGGATGCTAAATAGTTAGCACCAGACGAGGCCTAATATACAAGGGGCCTGTCGTGGCCACTTCCAATCTAGGCGCACATGATCTCGGGGAGCTGGGAAACCGGACCCTGCGCAAAGTCCGCCGGCGGTTGCTGCCGCTGATAGTGCTGTTGTATTTCATCGCTTACCTGGACCGGAACAACGTCGGCTTCGCCAAGCTGACGATGAGCCAGGACATTGGCCTGAGCGCCGCAGAATACGGCCTGGGCGCCAGCATGTTCTTTCTAGGCTACGCCCTGCTGGAAATCCCCAGCAACGCCGGCATGTACAAATTCGGCGCCCGCAAATGGATTGCCCGGATCCTCATCTCCTGGGGCATCTTTGCTACGGCGATGGCCCTGGTCAGCAATGAAACCACCTTCTACATCATCCGGTTCCTGCTGGGTGCCGCGGAGGCCGGCTTCTTCCCGGCAATCCTGTTCTACCTCACGCTGTGGTTCCCCGCCGCCCAGCGCGTTACCGCGCTGGGGATCTTCATCCTGGCCCAGCCGATTTCCAATGCCCTGGGTGCTCCCGTATCCGGTTTGCTCCTTCAGATGGACGGTATCGGGGGCCTGCAGGGCTGGCAGTGGCTGTTCATCCTTGAGGGCATCCCGGCAATCCTGCTCGGATGCCTGGCGCCTTTCCTGCTGACGGACCGGCCCAGCCATGCGCACTGGCTGGCGGAGGATGAACGGACGTGGCTGACGACGGTCATGGACGCTGAGCTGGCACATAAGAAGAAGGAAGCCCCGCACCACTTCCTGGCCGGCCTGAAGGACAAACGGACCATCGCCTACGCGGCCCTGTATTTTGGACTGGTTTGCGGCATCTACGGACTGGGACTGTGGATGCCGACCATCGTGGCGGCCCTGGGAGATTTCACCACCACCGAAGTGGGCTTCATTGTCTTCATTCCCTACGCCATCGCGGCAGTCTTCGTGTACTACTGGAGCCGTCGCTCGGACCGCACGGGCAACCGCGTGTTCCACGCCAGCACCAGCATGGGGCTGGCTGCCATTGGCCTCCTGGGCGCCGCGTTCCTGCTGCCGGTTAGCGCTGTGCTGTCGATGGCGGCCCTGACGCTGGCGGCCATGGGCATCTACTCCGCGATCGCTCCCTTCCTGGCCATGCCCTCCACCGCCCTGGTCGGCGCTGCTGCTGCCGCGGGCCTGGCGATGGTCAATTCACTCGGCAACCTCGGCGGCTTCGTGGCGCCGTACGCGGTCGGCCTGATCAACGACGCGACCGGGACGAACCAGGCCGGAGTGCTGTTCCTCGCCGGCTGCCTGGCCGTAACCGGCGCGGCGACGTACCTGTACGCCCATAACCGTCCGGAAGGTCACGTCCGGCCCGGCACCCCTGCCGCCGTCGGTGAAGAGGCCGTTGCAAGCGACGAATTCGACATCACCTAGCAGCAGCCGCAATCACGGAGGGAACGAAAGTGGCTGACAACCGGAAGTTACCCGCAGAACGCACGGCAGTACTGACCGGGGCCGGTTCTCCCCGCGGCATCGGCCGGGCAACGGCCGGCCGCCTGGCCCGGGAGGGCTGGGCCGTCGCCATCCTGGACATCGACGGCGACGCCGCCAAGGCCGCCGCTGAGGAGATCGGCGCTCAGGGCGTCAAGACGATCGGCGTCGCCGCCGACGTCTCCGATCGGGAATCCGTGAACGCTGCGATCCAGGAAGTGGAGAGCGCCATGCCTCCGATCTTCGGGCTCGTGAACCTGGCAGGCATCAGCTCGCCCACCGAGTTCATGGCCGAGACGGTCGAAGGCTGGGACCGGGTCTTCGCCATCAATATGCGCGGTACTTTCCTGGTCACGCAGCGGGTACTGACGGGAATGATCGAGCGCAAGATGGGCCGGATCGTCAGCATCTCCTCAATCTCGGCCCAGCGCGGCGGAGGCACCTACTCCAAGGTCGCCTACAGCGCTTCGAAGGCCGGGATCCTGGGCTTTACCCGGGCCTTGGCCCGCGAAATGGGGCCGCACAACATCACGGTCAACGCCGTCGCGCCGGGACCGATCGACACCGACATCATGGGCGGAACCCTGACCGAGGAACGCAAGGCGCAAATGTCCGAAGGCATCATGGTGGGCCGGGTGGGCAGCCGCGAGGAGGTGGCAGCGCTGATCAGCTTCCTGATGGGCGAAGACGCCGGCTTCATCACGGCTGCCACCGTTGACATCAACGGCGGCCTGCAGGTTTCCTGACACCGACCGAAGAAGGGGCACCATGGCCTACACCGCCGAAGACTGGCCGATCAGTGCGGCACTGCTGCAATTTGCGCCGACGGGCCCTTCCGGAGGCCACATGAACGACGCCGACGCCTCGGTGTGGGAGGGCGTGTTCCGGGAGATCGCCGAGGCAGGCTTCTCCAACACCGACCTCACCGACAGTTGGATGCGGCCCGGGGACCTGCCGGCGGCGCGGCTGGACGAGCTGAAGCAGGCTGCCGACCGTGTAGGCATGGGCATCCCGGCGATCTCGGCAATACGCCGCAGCGTCATCGATGCCCGGAACGGCGAGGAAAACCTGGCCTACAGCCACCGGACGATTGACGCCGCGGCGCGGTTGGGCTGCGAGGTGGTGTCATTTGGCCTGCACCAGGCGCTGACGCAGGAGCAGCAGGCGCAGCTGTGGTTCTGGACCGTCGAAGGGCACCACGACCCGGTGGGGGATGAGGGCCTCTGGGGCACTGCGGTCTCGCGGCTGCAGGAGCTGGGCCGGCACGCCGCCGAGGTGGGGCTGCTGGTGTCCTTGGAGATGTATGAGGACACCTATCTGGGCACGGCGGACTCGTCCGTCCGGCTGGTGGAGGACATCGGACTGAGCAACGTCGGGCTGAATCCGGACGTGGGCAACCTCATCCGGCTGCACCGGCCGATCGAACCCTGGCTGGACGTGATGGAAAAGACCCTGCCATACGCGAACTACTGGCATGTCAAGAACTACTCCCGCGATGAAGACCTCGCACGGGGCGTCTTTGTGGCGGTGCCCGCGCCGATGGAGTCGGGGCTGATCAACTACCGGCAGGCCTTCCGCATCGCCCTCGCCGATGGTTTCCAGGGCATCATCTGCGCCGAACACTACGGCGGCGACGGCCTCGGCGTGTCCGCGGCCAACCAGGCCTACCTCCGGCGTCAGGTCCTGCCGAAACAGCCCGGCTATCCGCTCGGCACCAGCCGGGTGGCGCAGGGCCGGCAGACTCCCGCTGCGGCCAGCACAGCCTGACGGCCACCCCTGATGAACAGAACCTGACGAAGCTATCCGGACGAGAGAAATGACAAGGATTTTCGACGATCCCGCATCCTTCGCCGACGAGGCCCTGCACGGTTTTGTCGCAGCGAACGGCCGGTATGTGGCCTGGGTGGACGGCGGCGTCGTGAGGTCGACGGAAACGACGGCGGGCAGTGTGGCCCTGGTGATCGGCGGGGGCTCCGGGCACTATCCGGCGTTCGCTGGCCTGGTCGGACCGGGACTTGCCGCCGGCTCTGCCTGCGGGAACATCTTCGCCTCACCGGCCGCCGGCCAGATCTACCGGGTCGCCAAGGCGGCCGATGCCGGCGGCGGGGTCCTGTTCAGCTACGGCAACTACGCCGGGGACGTGCTGCACTTCGGCCAGGCCCAAGTGCGCCTCAACTCCGAGGGCATTGAGACCCGCACGGTGCTCGTGACGGACGACGTCGCCAGCGCCCCGCCGGACCAGATCGAGAAACGGCGCGGCATCGCAGGAGACCTGGCGGTCTTCAAGATCGCCGGCGCCGCCGCCGAGGCCGGGCTGAGCCTGGATGAGGTCGAACGGCTCGCCGTCAAAGCCAACGACCGGACCCGCTCGCTCGGCGTGGCCTTCGCCGGCTGCACCCTTCCCGGCGCGGAGGGCCCGCTCTTCGAGGTGCCGGCGGGCCTGATGTCGCTGGGGCTCGGGATTCACGGCGAGCCCGGCATTTCTGAGCAGCCCATACCCTCGGCGTCGGAACTTGCGGAGCTGCTGGTCTCCGGATTGCTGGCGGAGCGGCCGCCCGGCGCCGACCGGCGGGTGGTACCGATCCTGAACGGCCTGGGCACGGTGAAGTACGAGGAGCTGTTCCTGCTGTACGGAAAGATCGCGGAGCGGCTAACCGACGCCGGCCTGGAAATCGTCGAAGCCGAATGCGGGGAACTGGTCACCAGCCTAGACATGTCCGGGTTGTCCCTGACGCTGTTCTGGCCCGACGCCGAACTCGAATCCCACTGGACCGCGCCAGCGGATACGCCGGCCTACCGCCGCGGTGCGGTAGCCCCACGTGCCCGTCGCGACGTGGAGCACCTGTCCCAAGAGCTCGCGCAGGACGAGCAGGGCACCGAGGAATCGGTCCGGCTGGGCCGGCTGGCCGCCGCGGCGCTCGCGCAGGTGCGGGACACCGTCGTCGAACATGAAAGGGAACTCGGCCGCCTGGATGCGATAGCGGGCGACGGCGACCACGGCATCGGCATGCGCCGCGGGGCCGACGCCGCGGCCGCGGCGGCAAGCGACGCCGCCGGAAGCGGCGTGAGAACAGTCCTCGGCCGCGCCGGCGAGGCGTGGAGCGAGAAGGCGGGCGGCACCTCGGGTGCACTCTGGGGTACGGCGCTGATCGCCTTCGGCGCGGCGCTCGGGAACCGTGCCCGGTACACGGAGATTGACGCCGGGAGGGCGGTCTCCGCATTCGTGGACGCCGTGACGGAGCTGGGACGCGCCGAGCCCGGGGACAAGACCATGGTCGATGCCCTGCTGCCGTTCGCGGCGTCCTTCGCCTCGCGGGTGCAGAGCGGTGCCCCGCTGCCGGCGGCCTTGGCCGAGGCCGCTGCGACAGCCACGGCGGCCGCGGCCCAGACGGCGGCACTGCGCCCGCTCAAGGGCCGGGCCCGACCACTGGCCGAAAAGAGCCTCGGCCACCCCGACCCGGGCGCCGTCTCCTTCGCCCTGATCGCCACCGCGGTGGCCGAGCAGTTCCCATCACTGGCAGCAGGAAAGGCGGATCCCTCATGACGGCCTCCGAGAACAAGCGCTGGCGGATCGTCATCGGCAACGATGAGGCGGGCGTGGAATACAAGAACGCCATGCGTTCCCTGCTTGAATCCGATGAGCGGGTGGAGAGCGTGGTGGACATTGGGGTCGGCCCCGACGACACCACGGCCTACCCGCACGTTGCCGTGTCTGCGGCGCGCAAGGTTGCCGCGGGGGAGGCGGACCGCGCACTGCTGATCTGCGGCACGGGCCTCGGCGTGGCCATTGCCGCGAACAAGGTTCCCGGCATCCGGGCCGTCACGGCCCACGACTCCTATTCGGTGGAGCGTTCGGTGCTGAGCAACGACGCCCAGGTCCTCACCATGGGCCAGCGCGTCGTCGGCCTGGAACTGGCGAAGAAGCTGGTACGCGAATGGCTGGGCTACCGCTTCGACGCGTCCTCACCGTCTGCGGCGAAGGTCGATGCGATCGGCTCCTATGAAGAAGACGGCTCGTACGACGGCGACCGGAACTTCGCCAGCGACGATACGGTTCCCCGGTCCGGTACCGCAGTCGAAGCACCGGAGGCGGGAACGCCATGACCGCCACACCCGAAACCGGTCCTGCCCCCGCCTGGCGCGCCGCCGTCGTCGGCTCCGGGTATATGGGCGGCGGCATCGCCCAGGTGCTCGCGCTCGCCGGCGCGAAGGTGGCACTGACGGATGTCAATGCCGATGTGGCGCAAAAGAACTATGAGCGGCTGATCGCGGAATCGCGGGACTTCGTCCGTGACGGGCTTTTCCCGGCGGGCGCCACCGACACCCTGGAGGCGAACCTCTGGGCGGCGGCGAGCCTGGAAGAAGCGGTCCGGGACGCGGACTTCATCGAGGAGGCGGTTCCGGAAGTGCTCGCCATCAAGCAGGACACCCTGCGCCGGGTCAGCGCCGCGGCCCGGCCGGACGCGATCATCGGTTCGAACACCTCCACCATCTCCATTGCGGACATGGCCACGGCCGTGGACAACCCGGAACGATTCCTGGGCGTGCACTTCTCCAACCCCTCGCCTTTCATTCCCGGCGTGGAGATCATCCCGCACGCCGGCACGGAGGAGGCCGCGGTCACCGCCGCCCGGGACATCGTGCATCAGACGGGCAAGTCGACCGCGGTGGTCAAGGATGTCACCGGGTTCGTGCTCAATCGCCTGCAGTACGCGCTCTTTCACGAGGCGGCCCGGCTGGTTGAGGACGGCACCGCTACCGCCGAGGACATCGACACCCTGGTCAGCACCACCTTCGGCTTCCGGCTGCCCTTCTTCGGCCCCTTCGCCATCGCGGTCATGGCCGGGCTGGACGTGTACGAGTTCTGCTACCGCTCCCTGCAAACCCGCTTTCCGGACCGCTTCGCCACGCCGCAGATCCTGACGGAGCTGGTGGCGCAGGGGAAGCTCGGGACCAAGAGCGGCGGCGGCTTCCTGGACGTGCCCGCCGAGCGTATCCCCGAGCTGATCGCCTACCGGAACAAGGCCTACGTCCTCATGCAGAAACTCATCGAAGACCTCGGTCCGGCCCCCATCAGCTAGCTACCGCGTGGTACCAAATTCTCAACAATCCGGGGAATCGGGCCGGGCTGTGTTAACCGGACGTGGCGCAGGACACGAAAGTGATGTGCCTCAGTGCGCCTCGGCGCCGTGCTGCGAATCCGGCAGTGAAACCTTCGGCTGCAGGGGAACACCCGGAAAAGACGCTCATGGAGCCCCTGTCGCAGCGCCCATCGCTTTCTGCTGACCGGTTGCGGGGCCGCCGCGGCAACGTGAAGCCGATCATCTATGACACGGCCCAGGCCGCCTTCCTGGCCGGTTACCTCGCTGCCGGCACCTCCAAGACCGGCACGGTCGCCACCTTCGGCGGGATCAAGATCCCCAGGGTCACCAGGCGGCAGGCAAGGACGTCGAGCTCATCTGGGTTGACTCCGACGGCTTCCTCACGGCACCGGATTACTAAGGACATCATGCTCTCCGGAAGAGCTGACGTCCGAGCTGGAGCAGGTCAAGAAGGACATCGCGGACGGCAAGCTGAAGGTTGAATCCGCGGCAAGCCCGACGGCCTAACTTCCTTCGC
>JAODMV010000185.1 GCA_025464875.1 Arthrobacter sp.
TGCCCGGCGGGCCCCGCGGCGACGCCGCTGACAGGCTGGCCCACGAGGGAGGGGGCGCGCTCGCTGCCCAGCCAGGCAGTGACCAGCCACAGCCATTGCTCCTGGCGCGGAAGCGCCAGCCACTCGAGCTGCGGGGGCTGGACCCAGGCGGAACTGTCCACGTCCAGCCGCAGCAGGCCGGCAAGGGCGCACAGCTCGGTGAGCACCCCGGCCGCGTGCACGTCGATACGCAAGGAGTCGGCCAGGCGTTTCATCTCCCGGACCCCGACGCCGCCGCTGCGCAGGGTGACCAGGGGCTGTTCGCGGACCGTGTAGAGCAGCTCGCCCTCGAGCCGCAGGGTCTCGGCGATTGCGCCGAGTGCGGCGTTCCGGCGCAACGCCGCGCTCGTGTGGCCCAGTTTCGGCGCCGGGGGAGCCAGGGCAAAGTTCTCGATGACGAACCCGCCGCGCAGCGAAACGCCCACGCTGTGCGGAAGTTCGACGTGGGCGGCGTCCAGCGGCACCAGGAGCCCCCGGGCCAGCAGCCAGTCCACGGGCCCGACGTCGGCACTTTCGTTGAGCACGGAGGCGCGCCGTTGCGCCTGGGGGACGGCGCCCATGGCCCAGTTCCCGAACCTGGCGAGCAGCGCCGTGGTGCGCTCCGGGGAGCCGGCAAGGATCTTCCGGAGGGATCCCGGCGTCGCCGTCCAGTGCTGCAGCGACAGCGCCGCCTCCATCGGTGTCGTCGCGGGGGAGACGGCCGCCCCGCTGCGGTGCAGTTCCGCCACGAGCTGCACGACACGCTGCGCGAAGGCCGGCTGGAGCCGCACAAGTTCGGTGTAGCTGCGTCCCAGCCCTGCAGGGTAGATGCCGATGACATCCTTGAGGCTGCCGACCGGGAGATAGAAGCGGTGCCGCGTGACGGCCGCCGGGGCGGTGCCGTGCGGCGGTTCGGCCCGGTGCACGAGGGCCAGCTCCTGAAGAGCCCGCAGCTGCCGCTCGACGGCGGCGACAGTGGAGCCGTTGATCAGCTTCTTCAGCACCGGGGCCGAGGCGCTGTGTCCGGTGTCGGTGTTCGTGCACAGGTGCAGTGTTTCCAGCACCTGCATCTGCGGGCGGTTAAGCCGCTCCAGCGCGCGCTGGACGCTGACGCGGCCGCTCGCCCGGGCGGCGAGGGCGGCGAAGTCCGGAACGCCGGGAGAAATCAGGTCCGGTCGCGCGGCGAAGAGGGCACGCAACGAGTCGTCGTTGCGAGCCTCCAGTTCCTTGCTGAGCGCACGGATAAGGGACATCAGTCCCAAGGTTACCTTTCGTCAGGCTCTCGCGTGCGGCGCCGGGCCGCAACCCCGCCGATCACGAGCGCGAGCAGGAGCAGGAACGCCAGCGGCAGCCCGTAGAGGGCTGCGGAGGTGATCCAGACGGGGGCCACGAGCTGGTTGACGGCCATGGCCATCACGGCGCCGACGGCGGCCAGCGAGAGTACGGCAAGCGTGGCCGCAAGGATCAACAGGGGCCGCCGGTAGCGCAGAGTTGTCATGGCCCCAACGCTAACAGTCCGGCCTGTCCCGCGCCTCAAGCCGTCAAAAGGGGTAAGGCAGGATAACCTAGGAGGTACAGACCAGCACGGTCCAGACAGTCATACCTTGAACCCGCATAACCATGCGGATGCGGTGGCGGTTGATCGTGTCCCCAGCAGAACGAAGAAGGTTGATTACGTGCCTACCGGCAAGGTCAAGTGGTATGACAAGGAAAAGGGCTTCGGATTCCTGGCAGGCGAGGACGGCCAGGAAGTTTTCCTGCCCAAGTCCGCGCTGCCCGAGGGCGTAACGGAGCTCAAGGCCGGCACCCGCGTTGAATTTGGTGTGGCCGACGGCCGCAAGGGCGCCCAGGCCCTCGGCCTCCGCGTGCTGGACAAGACTCCCTCCATCGCCAAGGCCAAGCGGCCCAGCGCCAAGGACCTTGCACCGCTGGTGCAGGACCTGGTCACCGTGCTGGACAACCTGTCAGGAACGCTCGCCGCGGGCAAGTACCCGGAGGGGAACAAGGGTAAGGCGATTGCCGCAGCGCTCCGCAAGGTTGCCGACGAGTTGGACGTGTAAGGCTCTTGATAACTCCGGAACCTGATCAGAACGCGGCCCAGGCGGCCGGCCCAGCCGGATCCAATACGGCCGGATCCAACCCGGCCGGATCCAAGGAGGGCTCCAAGCCACGCGCCGGCGTTCCCGTCTGGCGCACCGGCAAGCCCGACGCCGTCCTGGCCGCCGCCGTCGACGTCGCCCGTGCCGCGGTGGAAGGCATCGCCCCGGCGCAGCAGATCGGCAAGCACCTGGGCGCCCGCACCGAAGGCGACCGCCTGGTGACACACCTCTTCGAATCAAGGCTGGCCGGCTACCTGGGCTGGCAGTGGTTCGCCGTGCTGACCCGCAACTCCCGGTCGAAGGTTGTGACGGTCAATGAGCTAGGCCTGTTGCCCTCGGGGGACTCCGTCCTGGCCCCGGAATGGATCCCGTGGGCCGAACGTGTCCGCCCGGAAGACGCACAGGATGACGAAGCGTCAGAGGAAACATCCGGCGCGGGTGCCTCGGAGGCCAACATACGGTCTGCCGACGGGCCCTCGGATCAGCCCGCCGACGCCGACAAAGACCGAGCCGAAGACACGGACGCCCGCGCCGACGAGCAGGACGAGCCCGCAGCCGAGGCTGACTAGAGCTTGGAACCGTCCGGGGGAGCGTATAGGGAGGGCTGGACATGATGTCCACCTTCAAGTCCCTGCACATTCTGAACTACCGGATCTGGTTCGTCGGCGCCCTGATCTCCAATATCGGGACCTGGATGCAGCGCACTGCCCAGGACTGGCTGGTGTTCGCCCACCTGACCGAGCACGACGCCGGGGCCATGGGCATCACGATGTCCCTGCAGCTCGGCCCGCAGCTCTTCCTGGCGCCCGTGGCCGGACTGCTCGCGGACCGCTTCAATCGTAAGCAGCTCCTCGTCCTGACCCAGTCAGCGATGGCGCTGCTGAGCGCAGGGCTCGGCATCCTGGTCGTCGCAGGTGCCGCCCAGCTCTGGCACGTCTACGGCTTCGCCCTGTTGCTCGGCGTCGTCTCCGCCCTGGACGCACCCGTGCGGCAGACCTTCGTCTCCGAACTGGTCCGGGACGACTACCTGCCCAACGCCGTGGCACTCAACAGCGCCTCCTTCAATGTGGCCAGGATGATCGGGCCCGCGGTGGCCGGCCTGCTCACGGTCGCCGTCGGACCGGGCTGGGTCTTCCTGATCAACACCTTGACGTTCCTTGCCATGCTTCTGAGCCTGTGGAAAATCCCCTCGGCATCGCTGCGCCAGCTGCCGCGGGCCCCGGCGGGCAAGGGCCGGATCCGCGAGGGGCTCCGCTATGTAAGGTTCCGGCCGGACATCGTGGTGGTGCTCGTGGCGATCTTCATCGTCGGAACCCTGGGACTGAATTATGCCCTGTTCATCGCGGCCATGGTGGGCGCCGAATTCGGCCTGGACGCCGGCGCCTTCGGGCTCATGAACTCGATCATGGCAATCGGCTCCGTGACCGGGGCGCTGCTGTCCGCCCGGCGCGGCAAGCCCCGGCTGCGGGTCATCTTCGGGGCCGCCGGCGCATTCGGCCTGGCCTCCGGGATAGCCGCGCTGGCGCCCGACTACTTCTGGTTCGGCGTTGCCCTGGTGCCGGTGGGCCTCTTCGCGATCACCATGATGACCAGCTCCAACGGCTACGTCCAGACGACGACGGATCCGGTGATGCGCGGGCGGGTGATGGCGCTCTACATGGCGATCTTCATGGGCGGCACTCCGATCGGCGCCCCGTTGGTGGGCTGGGTGGCGAACGTTGCCGGTCCCCGCTGGGCGATGGCCGTGGCGGCCGCCTCCGGCCTGGTCGCGGCCCTGATCGGCTTGCTGTGGATCATCAGGGCCAAGCATCTGCGGATCCGCTTTGACCGCCGGTCAAGCGGACTGCGCCACTTCCGACTCGTATCCGGCGCCGAAGAAAACGACGCAGACCGCTGAGTTGTCAGCGGCCTGCGTCGTTTCGTTATTGCCGGAACCTATTGCCGGCCCTTGCCGCTTGGCGGTGCGCTACTTCTTGAGCTCGGCGACAACAAAGTCGATGCATTCCAGCAGCGCCGACACATCATCGGGTTCGATGGCCACGAAGGTGGCAATCCGCAGCTGGTTGCGGCCGAGCTTGCGGTACGGCTCGGTGTCCACGATGCCGTTGGCGCGCAGCACTTTGGCGATGGCCGCGGCATCGATCGAGTCGTCGAAGTCGATCGTGGCGATGACGTTGGAGCGGTCCTCGGCCCGGGCCACGAACGGTGTGGCGAAGTCGGAGGCCTCGGCCCAGCGGTAGATCCGGCCTGCGGAATCCGCGGTCCGGGCCGACGCGAAGTCCATTCCACCATTGGCGTTGAGCCACTGCACCTGGGCATCCAGGGTGACCAGGGTAGCCAGCGCGGGGGTGTTGTACGTCTGGTTCAGCCGGGAATTGTCGATCGCCGTCTGGAGGTCCAGGAAATCGGGAATCCAGCGGTCGCTGGCCTTGATCCGGGCCGCCCGCTCCAGTGCGGCCGGGGAGAACAAGCCAAGCCACAGGCCGCCGTCGGACGCGAAGTTCTTCTGCGGAGCAAAATAGTACACGTCCGCTTCGGCCACATCAACGTCCAGGCCGCCGGCGGCGGAGGTGGCGTCAACCAGCACGAGCGATCCTTCATCGGCGCCGGCGACCCGCTTGACGGGAGCGGCCACACCGGTGGATGTCTCGTTCTGTGGCCACGCGTAAACGTCGACGCCGGCCTCGGCCTGGGCGGCCGGGCGCGTGCCGGGCTCTGACTTGATGATGGAGGAGGCAGCCAGGAAGGGTGCCTTGTTCGTGGCTGCCGCAAACTTCGAGCCGAACTCGCCGAAGGACAGGTGCTGCGCCTTGTTCTCCACCAGGCCGAAGCTGGCAATGTCCCAGAAGGCCGTGGAGCCGCCAACGCCCAGGATGACCTCGTAGCCTTCGGGGGCGCGGAAAAAGTCGCTGAGCCCCGTCCGGATGGAGCCCACAAGGTTCTTGACGGGTGCTTGGCGGTGGGAGGTCCCCAGGAGCGTCGCCGACGCGGCGGCGAGGGCCTCCATCTGTTCCGGGCGGACCTTGGACGGCCCGGCGCCGAACCGTCCGTCCTTGGGGAGGAGGTTTGCGGGGATCGTGATGTTGGTGTCGCTCACAGTGGCTCCAATTTTCGGCTGATGCATAGCGTGGCTTGGGGGTGGCCCGGCAGGGGTGGCTGCAACGAAGACTCCCCTATATTCTGCCTGACGGCCGCAGACGATGAGGAAAGGGCCTGTCACAGTCGGTTCAACGCCCGGCGCCCGCCCGTCAAACCGGGGGCGCGGCCGGGCAAGGATTATCCGGAGTAATTCAAAATAGGCTAAGCTATCCTGCGAACGTACGGCGGATCTCGCCGGGGCGCGTCCTGCACGCGGTACGGTGGGAATGACGCAAGGACGGCGCTCGAGGAGCTGAGCTATGACGGATCTGATCGATACTACGGAGATGTATCTTCGGACCATTCTGGAACTTGAAGAAGAGAACATCGTCGCCCTCCGCGCCCGCATCGCCGAAAGGCTGCGCCACTCCGGCCCCACCGTCTCCCAGACCATCGGACGCATGGAACGCGACGGCCTTGTCGTTGTTTCCGGCGACCGGCACCTCGAGCTGACCGAGACCGGCCGGAAACGCGCCATCGAGGTCATGCGGAAGCACCGCCTCGCCGAACGACTGCTCGCCGACGTGATCGGCCTCGACTGGGCCTACGTCCACGAGGAAGCCTGCCGCTGGGAGCACGTGATGAGCGAACGGGTTGAGCGCCGGATCTTCGAGTTGCTCAACCACCCGACCGTCTCGCCCTACGGAAACCCCATCCCCGGGCTCGCGGACCTCGGCGGTGCCCCGTCGCGGCCGTACGCCGACGACGTCGTAAACCTCCTTGAAGCCATGGCCGGCTATGGCGTGGATTCGCGGATCACGGTCAGCCGCCTGGCCGAGCCCATCCAGGTGGAGCCTGAACTGCTGGTCCAGCTTGATGAAGGCGGCATCCGGCCTGGCGCCCTGGTGTCGCTTGAACGGGTGGGGGAGTACATCTCCGTCCGCGTTCCGGACATCGAAGGTGCCCTCGAACTGCCGCCGGAAGTCGCCGCCCACGTCTTTGTTACGGTCGGCTAAGTCCAGACAGGTGGGCAACTTATGGGACGACCCATAAGTTGTGCGCAGAACCGATAACGGATTTATTACTGGACACCTTAATCGCCTATAGTTAGATGGCTAGTACCGATACCAAAGCGTTACCTGATCCGAAGCCGAGCCCTGCCAGCGGATCAGTAGCAGAATCGCCTTCTGGCAGGGGCGGGGGAACCACTTCCGGCTGCTCTTAGCAGCCTTGGGGTGAAGTCCGTCGGCGGCAAGCCCACTCCAGCGACGCCCCCCGGGGCGCCTCTGTGCCTGGATGCTTGCTGCTGCGGGCCGGGTCTTTGATCTCTCTGACCCGAATCCGACAGCTAACCCCGCAGGCTATCCAGAGAGGAACCGTCTTGACCACCCAGACCGCCAGGGGCCGTCGCCGCGCGACCGGGCCTGCCCCGGAGCCGCGTCCGGCTGCCCCCGTTTTGGCCGACCGCCCGCGTGACGCGCACCGCGATGAACGCCGCGGCCGCCGCAGCCCGTTGCGCCAGATGACGGAGTTCGCCGCTGCCAGTGGTGTGGGGCAGAAGGCCGGAGTCGCCCTGGCCGCCACAGGACTCGTACTGACGGTGACGGTTCCCGTCTCCAGCCCCATGATGGCCACGAGCGCCGATTCCTCCGGAGCGGTCTCCGCTGCCTCGCAGCCGGATGTCACCGCCGCTGCCGCCGCCAAGGTCGACTTCAGCCGCACCGCCGTCACCACCAAGGGTGACCCCGACGGCAAGCTCAAGCAGCTGCTGAGCGCCCAGTCCGTCGGCAGCATCACGCGCGCCGCGTCCTCGGGCACCCTCGGTGCGCCGCTGGAACAGCTGGTCTCGGCCTCGGCCTACGGCTTCCGGGTCAGCCCGATCACCGGCGGGGCCGGCGAGTTCCACCGCGGCCAGGACTATGCCGCCCAGTGCGGAACGGCCGTCCATGCGGCCGCCAGCGGGACCGTGACCTTTGCGGGTTGGCACCCCTACGGCGGCGGAAACCGCGTGGTGATCGACCACGGCAATGGGCTGGAGACGACGTACAACCACCTGTCCTCCTCCTCCGTCCGCGTCGGCCAGCAGGTCTCCCGCGGAGAGACCATCGCGATGAGCGGCACCACCGGCGCCTCCACCGGCTGCCACCTGCACTTCGAAGTGATGGTCAATGGGGATGTCGTTGACCCGACCGGCTGGCTCTAGGCCGAGCCGAGGCAACGCTCTCGAATTCTTGACACACCGTGATCTGAATGTGACATTGCGTCCCAAGTGCTGTATCGTTTAGAGCACGCCAACTTTTCCGAAGTTGGCGCTCTTGAGTGGATTGCCTAGCTCTGCCACCGCTCAAGGTCCGTTCGCATGACATCGTCTGGCAGGGGCGGGGGAACCAATTTTGGTCTTCGCAAGAAGGCCTTGGGGTTAAGTCGCAAAGCTTCCCAGGAAGCGGCGCGGCCGGGTGACTCCCATCCGAATCCGACAGCTCACCTCGCAGGCATTGGGAGAGGCTACTTTCGTGTCTTCACGCCACAATGCTGCGCGTCACCGCGCTTGCGCGGCTCATTCGAGCCCGCTGACATCAAAGTCCCGTGCCGCCCTTTCCGGCGCCCGGACTGGATCCCTCACCGCCGTCGTCTCAATTTCTACCGAGCCCGGCTCGCAGACCAAGCATCTGCATGCAGTTCCCGCTTTTTGCGCGTCTTCGCAGTACACCCTTCGCTAAAAAACCCGTTTCGGGGCGATCCGGCGTACCCCCAAGATGCCGGAGCGTCCTTCGACTGCGCCTGCCCGCGCGGTCCAAAGGATCACGAAAGAGAGAACTTAATGACTACTCGTGCAACCACTGCA
>JAODMV010000323.1 GCA_025464875.1 Arthrobacter sp.
ACGAGACTATCTACGAGGCCATCATCGACCTTTACGGCCGCGGCGAACCTGCCGACGCCGTGACCGTCTCGGATGAGCTGACCAAGCGCGGCGAGGTCAACCGGATCGGCGGACCGGCCTATCTGCACGAGCTCATCCAGACTGTCCCTACCGCAGCCAATGCCGGGTACTACGCCGAGATCGTGGCCGAGCGCGCAGTGCTACGCCGCCTCGTCAACGCCGGCACCAAGATTGTCCAGCTGGGTTACGGCGCGGACGGTGAGGTCGAGGACCTCGTCAATCAGGCCCAGGCCGAGATCTACGCCGTGGCCGAGCGCCGCACCGCGGAGGACTACGTTGTCCTCAAGGACGTCATGGAATCCACCGTGGACGAGATCGAAGCCTCGGGCCACCGGGACGAGGGAATGACGGGCGTGCCCACCGGTTTCTATGAGCTCGATGAGCTGACCCATGGCCTGCACCCGGGGCAGATGATCGTCATCGCCGCCCGCCCGGCCGTCGGTAAGTCCACCTTCGCCCTGGACTTCGCCCGTTCCGCGGCCATCAAGAACAACCTGGCCACTGTCATGTTCTCGCTGGAAATGGGCCGGAACGAGATCGCCATGCGCCTGCTCTCCGCGGAGGCCACGATCGGGCTGCAGGACCTGCGCAAGGGCACCATCAAGGACGAGCAGTGGTCCAAGATCGCCACCACCATGGGGCGGATGAACGAGGCGCCGCTGTTCATTGACGACAGCCCGAATATGTCGCTGATGGAAATCCGCGCCAAGTGCCGGCGCCTGAAACAGCAGCATGACCTCAAACTCGTGATCCTGGACTACCTCCAGCTCATGAGCTCGGGCAAGAAAGTGGAATCACGCCAGCAGGAAGTTTCCGAGTTCTCCCGTGCGCTGAAGCTGCTGGCCAAGGAACTCCAGGTGCCCGTGATCGCCCTCTCGCAGCTGAACCGTGGCTCCGAACAGCGCCAGGACAAGCGGCCCATGGTCTCGGACCTCCGCGAATCCGGTTCCATCGAGCAGGACGCCGACATGGTCATCCTGTTGCACCGTGAAGACGTCTACGACAAAGAATCGCCCCGCGCCGGCGAGGCGGACATCCTGATCGCCAAGCACCGTAACGGCCCGACGAAAGACATCGTGGTGGCGTTCCAGGGCCATTACTCCCGTTTCGCCAACATGGCGGCCGACGCCGGGGGAGGCGGCTTCTAGCCTGCTTCCACGCGGCGCCCAGCGGGGCTGGAGGCGCCGGGCAGGGCCGCGGCTCTGCGGCTAGGGTTGATCCGTGCCCGCTTCTCCTCCGCGTCCCGGGACGCTGTCTGCCTCTGCCGGCCGCAGGCGAGAAATCCTGCGCCTCGCGGTGCCCGCCTTCGGCGCGCTGATCGCCGAGCCGCTGTTCCTGCTCGCGGATTCAGCCATTGTGGGACACCTGGGCGTGGCCCAGCTCGCCGGCGTCGGCTTGGCGTCCGCGGTGCTCCACACGGCGGTGGGGCTCATGGTGTTCCTCGCCTATTCCACCACCCCGGCCGTGGCGCGGGCCATCGGCGGCGGGCAGCTCCCGCAAGCCCTCGCCGCCGGGCGCGACGGAATCTGGCTGGCGCTCGTGCTCGGCATCGTCCTGGCCGGCGCCGGGTTCCTGGCCGCGGAGCCGCTCCTGGACCTGATGGGGGCCCGTGGGGAAGTGCGGACGTTCGCGGTGGACTACCTGCGCTGGTCCATGCCCGGCCTCGTGGCCATGCTGCTCATCTTCGCCGGTACCGGCGTGCTGCGGGGGCTGCAGGACACCCGGACCCCGCTGGCCGTCGCCGCCGCCGGATTCACACTGAACGTCGTGCTGAACCTGGTCTTGGTCTACGGGCTCCACTGGTCCGTCACCGGTTCCGCCGTCGGCACCAGCATCGCCCAGTGGGCCATGGCGCTGGTCTATGTGGCGATGGTGCAACGCAATGCACGCCGCCACGGCGTCTCGCTCCGGCCGGACTGGCGCGGTGTCCGGGCGATGACCAAGGTGGGCTCCTGGCTGATGCTGCGGACCCTCAGCCTGCGCATCGCGATCCTCGCCACCGTCGTCGTGGTCACCGCCCAGGGCCCCGTCAACCTGGCCGCCCACCAGCTCGCGATGACCATCTTCACCTTCCTCGCGTTCGCCCTGGATGCCCTCGCCATTGCCGCCCAGGCCCTGATCGGTAAGGAGCTCGGTGCCGGCCGCGCCGGCGCGGCGCGGGAGCTGACCCGCACCATGGTCCGCTGGGGGATCGGATTCGGCGCCCTCACCGGCGCCGTCCTGGCCGCCGTGGCGCCCTGGGCGGGGGCGTTGTTCAGCTCCGACGCCGAGGTCCGGGCCGCGCTGACGCTCGCGCTCTGGGTGCTGGCGGCCGGTCAGCCGCTCGCCGGCTACGTCTTCGTCCTCGACGGCGTCCTGATCGGCGCCGGCGACGCGCGGTACCTGGCGATCGCCGGCGCCGTCAACCTGGCGGCCTACCTGCCGCTGCTGCTGGCGGTCCGGTTCTCCGGGGCCGACGGCGGTGCGGGGCTGCTCTGGTTGTGGGCGGCCTTTTCGCTGGGCTACATGCTGGCGAGGGCGATCACCCTCGGCCTGCGTGCACGGACCGACCGGTGGATGGTGCCCGGTTCCCGTTGAGCGGGGCGCATGGGTCCGGCTTCCCACTAAACTGGACGGGTGAGTCTCCCCGCAACCCCTGACGCCCCCACTGCCATGCCCGCCGCAGCGGACCTCTGGAGACCTGTGATCGTCCGCGCCGCCGTTGCCCTCGGCTTTGGCGCGCTGACCGTGTTCTGGAGCTCGCCGTCCGCGGCGGGGATGAGCTGGGCCGGTGGGGTCTACCTGCTGGCAACCGGCGTGGCGCTGAGCTGGAGCGTCAAGAGGGCCGGATTCCACCCCGGGACACGCTCCGGCAAGGCCCTCTCCGCCGGTGGGGCCGTTCTGACCGGAAGCGGCGCGGCGGTCGCGCTGCTCCCGGGCGAACTCGTCTTCGGAACCATTGCGGCCTTGGGGCTGGGCCTGGCCGGTGCCGCGGAGCTGTACCTCGGCATCACGGGCCGCCGGCGCTCGGTGCTGGCCCGCGACTGGATCGCGTCAGGCGTGATCGGGCTCGGCACCGCGATCGCGCTGCCGTTCTTCATCGCCTTGGGCCCGCACGCGCTGCTCGGCGTCGCCGGCGGCGGGGCCATCCTCAGCGGCGTGCTGTGGATCCTGGCGGGCCTGACCTTGCGGCACGATGCACAGGGTGGCCCCGCGGAGGCCGTAAACTAGTACCGACAGGTTCTACCTTGCGTAGAACAATTGCGGCAACAAAAACTGCCACGCCTCCGGGTGTTGGCCGCAGGAGGATAAGCACCGTGGGACAGCAGAAATCCGGAGGACCGCGCAGCCTGCGGACCTCGGTCAAGGGACCGCTCATGTTCTCCGCGTTTTGGGCAGTGCTGGCCTTCTTCGGCGTCCTGATCTTCGCCTCCGGCGGCAGCGCCCGCTCCCCGCGTTTCGACCTGGCCTTCACCGGCGCCGGCATCGCGTTCATCGTGACACTCGTGCTGGCCGCCATGCTCTCGATGAGCCACAAGGAAAACGCCGAGCACCTGGGCAAGGGCTCCGGCGTCAACCTGAGCTCCAAGAAGTCTTCCCCCGGCCACGGCGGCTCTTCCCCGCAGCCGGGCCCGGCAGCCGACGGCAGCCCGGACGACACGCCCCCCGGCAACTTCCACTAGGACCGCCAGTCTCGGGGACGCCCCGAGCCGCACCGGCGTCTCGAAGCTGCGCCCCGGCCCGCCGGCGGCGCAACCCTACGATGCGGCTTGGCGCGCCCGGTAGGCGGCCACATGGGCGCGGTTGGCGCAGTTTCCGGTGTCGCAGTACCGCTTGGAACGGTTCCGGCTCAGATCCAGCACGACGGCGTCGCAGTCCTTGGCGGCGCACACCCGCATCCGGTCCATTTCCTTGCTGCGGATCACGTCAGCCAGGGCCATGGCCGCCTCGGTGCTCATCCTGTCCGCCAGCGGGGCCGCCGGTGATGTGGCATGCAGATGCCAGTCCCATTCGTCGTGCCTGACCAGCTGGGGGAGCGCCCGGGCGTCCCGCAGCAGCCGGTTCACGGTCTCCACGGCGGCGCCCTCGCTTGCCTGCCACAGCTCGGCGAGCTGGCCGCGGAGCCGGCGGACGCTGGCCAGTTCGGCGGCGTCGTGGGTCCTGGAGCCGGTGAAGCCCTCGGTTTTGAGGAAGCGGTCCAGGTCCGCCGGTGTCGCCAGCTGCTCCTCGCCGTTGGCGGCGGTGTTGATGAGGTTGACCACCGAGCGCAGGGCGACTTCTGTGTCAGGGACAAAAACCATCTTGACTCCTTACCGCGGCCGGGCGTAACGTCATGACCATAACCCCACTTTACCCCTGACAGGAGACCGCCGTGTCTGCCGCACGCCGCCCCGCCGACGCGCCGGGCCAAGCCCTTTCCGGAAGGTCCGGTGCGGCCCCGGGCTTCATGGCCTCGGGCCTAGGTGTTGCCCTGTTCTCCTCGGCAGTGTTCGGCCTTTCCGGTTCGTTTGCCAAGGCGCTGCTGGAGACGGGTTGGACGCCCGGAGCTGCGGTGACCGCCCGCATCACCGGCGCCGCGCTGATCCTGGCGGTCCCGGCCGTTCCGGCGCTGCGCGGCCGCTGGCACCAGCTCAAGGACAACTGGATCACGGTCCTGCTCTTCGGGCTCATCGGCGTCGCCGCCTGCCAGCTGTTCTACTTCAACGCCGTGTCCCGCTTGTCGGTCGGCGTCGCCCTGTTGCTGGAGTACCTGGCTCCCGTCATCATCGTGCTGTGGCTTTGGGCGGCGAGCCGGAAGCGGCCACGGCCGCTGACCATCACCGGCGCCCTGCTGTCCCTCGCTGGCCTGGTCCTGGTCCTGGACCTGACCGGGGCAGTGAAGATCGACCTGATCGGCGTGCTGTGGGGCATCGCGGCGGCCGTGTGCCTTGCCATCTACTTCTTCATCACGGCCAGGGAAAACGACACCCTCCCGCCGATCGTGCTGGCCTCCGGCGGGCTGATGGCGGGGGCTGTGGTGATGTGGCTGGCCGCCGCGACCGGGCTGTTGCCGATGGCATTCAGCACGGCCGACACGATGCTGGGCCCCTGGGTTACGCCCTGGTGGGTGCCCCTGGGCGGACTGGTGGTCCTGGCCACCGTGCTTGCCTACGTCTCCGGCATCGTGGCCGCGCGGGCGCTCGGCTCGAAGGTGGCGTCCTTCGTCTCGCTGACCGAAGTGCTGTTCGCGGTCATCTGGGCCTGGCTGCTGCTCGGCGAGCTTCCCGGCCCCATCCAGCTTTTGGGCGGGGTCCTGATTGTCGGCGGGGTGGTGCTGGTCCGCGTGGACGAGCTCCGCACGGCGGCTCCGCCGACGCGCCGGCCGGGTCCTGCGAACGCCGTCGAACCCGTTCCCCCTCCCCGGCACTTGAGCCGGGTGCCGCCGCCCAAGTGACTGGCAGCGGTTGTCGTTCTGGGCCGGGCGGGACGACACCAGGCCTCGATCCCACAGGCCCCGGCGCCTAGCATGAAGATATGTGCCGCAACATTCGTACCCTGCATAATTTTGAGCCCCACGCCACCACGGCCGAGGTGGAGGCCGCCGCGCTTCAGTATGTGCGCAAGATCAGCGGCAGCACCAAGCCCTCGAAGGCCAACGAAGAAGCCTTCAACCGGGCCGTCCACGAGATCGCGCACGCCACCGCGCACCTGCTCGATTCGCTGGTGGCGCAGGCTCCGGCCAAGGACCGGGACGAGGAAGCTGCCAAAGCAAAAGCCCGGTCGGCCGTCCGGTTCGGCGCCGCCTGATCAGGCCGGGGGCGACCTGCGCCGCCACGGCGGCGTTGTCCCCGGTCAGCAGGATCGGCCGGAGCCCGGGCCGCCTGAGCCACGCGATCGCCGCTGCCGCGCCCGGTTGCGGCTGTCCCGCAGGCTGATGATGCCGCGGCTTCGGCGGGGATCAGGCCTCGTTGGCCACCACCAGATAGCCCGCCTCGGCGACGGCCTCGCCGATTTCGGCTGAGGAGAGTTCTTCGGTGGAGGTGATGGTGACGGTGGAAACCCCGCCGGCGTTGAGGTCGACGTCAACCGTTTCGACGCCGGCCAGCGCCTCGAGTTCTTCGCTGACGGAGGACACGCAGTGGCCGCAGGTCATGCCGGAAACGTTGACGGTGGTGGAAACGGTGCTCATGGCTGGCTCCTTGTCGGTGGACGGCCTGGGGGTCACCAGTCCGACGGTGTGGTGGTGGATGGGGTTGCCGCTAGCGCAGCAGGCGGCCGATCGCGGCGACCATCCGGGCGATGCCGCGGACCTGGCCTTCAGTCCGTTGAAGCCGCCGCAGGTAGGCCTCCTTGTCGGAGGAGTAGCCGGCTGATGCGCTGCGGCCTCGGCAGGAGCCGCGAGGGGAACTTCGGACCCGTTCACGTCCACCAACATATACCTCTGGGCGGCGGCACCCCGACTCTGTAAGCTCTAGCCAGCAATCAAAGAACTAAAGGTCTGACAATTAAAGGAGGGCATATGGGTCAGGGACGTCCGGGCCGTCCCGAGTTGCCTGCCGGCGCCGTACACGGTGGCAGGCGCCCAAGGACTTTGTCCAGTCATTGGGGCGGGGCATTGCGGTCCTTACCGCGTTCGATGCGGACAGTCCCCGGATGAACCTGACCGACGTGGTTCAGCGTTGTGCGCTGTCCAGATCGGCCGCCCGGCGCTTCCTGCATACGCTCATTGGGCTGGGATACATCACCCAGCACGGCAGCCAGTACGAGCTCACCCCGCAAGTGCTGGAGTTGGGGAACTCCTATCTGCCGAAACTTTCCGTGGCCGACCTCGCCCGCATTAATGCCCCCAGCGCTCTGATGGTCGCCATCAGAGTCGGCTCCCGGATTCCTGCCCGCAGGACCGGGCTGGGTCGTATCCTGCTCGCCGCCTTGCCAGCAGGAGCTGGACGCGCATCTGGGTGACGCAGGGCGCGCCTCCGGGCCCCGCCAGCTCTCATCGGATGACCGAGCTAGCCTGCTCCGTGCCCTTGACACCACCCGGAAGCAGGGCTGGTGCTATGTGGACCAGCTGCTCGAAGTCGGCGTACGCGCCGTCGCCGTCCCCCTCCAGAGCCGCGACGGCGAGCTGGTCGCCGCAATGAGTGCCTCTCTCCACGATGCCAAGATGTCGAAGCGGAACATGATTGAGCAGTTTGTCCCGCGGTTGCAGGAACGGGGAGCAAGAATAGGCCTGGAACTACGCGGCGGGATCGAATTCTGAGAGACAGTGACGCGGAACGGGTGCGGCATGCCGGCAGGGCAGGGCCCCTCGATCAAGTCTGCCGCCCGCGGCGATCCGGTCTGTGGTTCGTCACGGCCTAGAACGCGACGGAGTTTGGCCCGGAAGGACGCCGACCACCAGAGGCGAGGGACCGCTGACGCTCTCGGAAGCCATACCCAATGGTTGCCCCGCGGGCACGGGCCTGAACAGGGACTTACTTCCCGCCCCTGTTTCTTGCGTCGCTGCGGCGGTTCGTTCGGGAGTGTACCTGCCGGTCCCCGTGCCATCCCTGCGGAGGCCGGCAGGTGCCGGTCGGTCAGCAGCAGCCTTGGTCTGTTGTGCAGGAGTCGTCTTCGCAGCAGCCCGGGTCGGTGCAGCAGTCGGTGTCCATTCGGCTCACCTCCTCCCATTCTTGGGTTCCGGCGTTCAGGAGTGGATAGGTTCCTCCACCAGCGCGGTGGCGATGCTGTCCGCATCCTCCAACGCGGAGAGGTAGCGTTCGGCGTCCAGCGCGGCCGAGCAGCCGGTGCCCGCGGCGGTGATGGCCTGGCGGTAGCGGTGGTCCACGGCATCGCCGCAGGCGAAGACGCCGGAGAGGTTGGTGACGGTGGTAGGGGCGTCCACCTTGATGTAGCCCTCCGCGTCGAGCTCCACCTGGCCCTTCACCAGCTCAGTCCGGGGCACATGCCCAACCGCCACGAAGATGCCGGTGGCGGCCTGCTCCCGGGTCTCGCCGGTGATGGTGTCCTTCAGCATGACGCCGGTGACCTTGCCGTTCCCGTGGATGGCGGCGACGGCCGAGTTCCAGGCGAAGGTGATCTTGGGATTGTCCTTGGCGCGCTGGGCCATGATCCGCGAGGCGCGCAGCTCGTCCTTGCGGACCACGACCGTGACGGAGCGCGCAAAGCGGGTCAGGAAGTTCGCCTCCTCCATCGCGGAGTCCCCGCCGCCGACGACGATGATGTCCTGCTCGCGGAAGAAGAAGCCGTCGCAGGTGGCGCACCAGGAGACACCGTGGCCGCTGAATTTCTTCTCCTCCGGCAGGCCCAGTTCCTTGTAGGCGGAGCCGGTGGCGAGGATGACCGCGGGGGCCTCGTGGGTCTGGCCGGCGCCGGTGACGACGCGCTTGAGATGGCCCCTGAGCTCGTCTTCGGTGACGTCGTCGAACACCACCTGGGCGCCGAACTTCTCGGCCTGCTGCTGCAGCCC
>JAODMV010000357.1 GCA_025464875.1 Arthrobacter sp.
AGGTCTCGCAGCGGCCTCCGGCCACGTTGAAGGAGAAACGCCCTGCGCCGTAGCCGCGGGCGCGGGCCTCCGCCGTGGCGGCGAATACCTTGCGGACCGCGTCGAAGAGTCCCGTGTACGTGGCGAGGTTGGAGCGCGGTGTGCGGCCGATCGGTTTCTGGTCTACCTTCACCAGCCGGTCCAGCTGCTTCAGGCCGGACACGGGTCCCACGGTCAGCGGCTCGCCGAGCTCGCCGGCGTCGGCCTCCGCTGCGTCCCCCGGAGGCGAGGTGTCCACGTCCGCTCCGGATTCCGGATGCAGCTGGGCGCCGACCACCTCGGCCAGGACCTGGCTGACCAGTGTTGACTTGCCGGAGCCGGAGACGCCGGTCACCGCGGTGAGGACCCTCAACGGGAAGCTGGCGTCGAGGTCCCGCAGGTTGTGCCGGGTGATGCGTTGCAGTTCCAGCCAGCCGGCCGGTTCGCGCCGGGCGCGGACCGTCGCGCGCGGGCCGGTAACCGGACCGCCGTCGGTAGCCTTTTCGGCGGCGTCCTTCCCATTGGGGCCGGCGGCAGCGCCGTCCGGAAAGAGGAAGGGCCGCGTGAGCGAGTCGTCCACCTCGGCGAGGCCGGCCACGGGCCCGCTATAGAGCACTTTGCCGCCGCCCTCGCCGGCCCGTGGGCCCACGTCCACCAGCCAGTCGGCGTGGCGCACCAGATCCATGTTGTGCTCCACGACGAACACCGAGTTGCCGGAGGACTTGAGCTGGTCCAGGACCGCCCGCAGGGGTTCGGCGTCGGCGGGGTGCAGCCCGGCGGAGGGCTCATCAAGCACGTAGACCACGCCGAACAGGCCCGAACGGAGCTGGGTGGCGATCCGGAGGCGCTGCATCTCGCCCGGTGAGAGAGTGGGCGTGGGGCGGCCCAGGGCGAGGTAGCCCAGGCCCAGGTCCAGCAGCACCGTGATCCGCTGGAGGAGGTCACGGGTGATGGCGACGGCCACCTCGTTGCTTTCGCCGGAGGACTGCTTGCGCGAGGCCGTCTCCGCTTCCTTGAGCTCGGCGGTGGGCCGGAGGATCTTGGCCAGTTCAGCCATGGGCAGTGTATTGAGCTCGGCGATGGTACGGCCGGCAAACGTCACGGCCAGGGCCTCAGGCCTCAGTCCGGTGCCGCCGCATTGGGGGCAGGGCCCGGTCTCCATGAAGCGCAGCACCCGCTCGCGCATCGTGTTGCTCTTGGAATCCGCGAGGGTGTGCAGCACATAGCTCTTGGCGCTCCAGAACCGGCCCTTGTACGGCTTGGCCACGCGGTCGCGCTGCGGAGTCACCTCCACTACGGGCTGCTCTTCGGTGAAGAGGATCCAGTCGCGGTCTTTTTTGGGCAGCTTCCGCCAGGGGGTGTCGACGTCGTAGCCCAGGTGCGTGAGGATGTCGCGCAGGTTCTTGCCCTGCCAGGCGCCCGGCCACGCGGCGACGGCGCCATCGCGGATGCTCAGCGAGGTATCCGGGACCAGCAACGTTTCACTGACGGTGTGCGCGATGCCCAGGCCGTGGCAGACGGGGCAAGCCCCGGCCGCGGTGTTGGGGGAGAAGGCGTCCGAGTCCAACTGGTGCGCGCCGGCCGGGTAGCTGCCGGCACGCGAGAAGAGCATGCGCAGGGAGTTGGAAAGCGTGGTGAGCGTGCCGACCGTGGACCGGGAACTTGGAGTGCCGCGCCGCTGCTGGAGCGCGACGGCGGGAGGCAGGCCCGTGATCTGCTCCACCTTGGGGTTGTGCCCCTGCTGGATGAGCCGCCGGGCGTAGGGCGCCACCGATTCGAAATAGCGGCGCTGCGCCTCGGCGTAGATGGTGCCGAAGGCCAGGGACGACTTCCCCGAACCGGACACTCCGGTGAACGCGACTATCGCGTCCCGGGGGACGTCCACGTCGACATTGCGCAGGTTGTTTTCCCGGGCGCCGCGCACCCGGACAAAACCGTCCGCGGGGTGGTCCGGCGTCAGGTTGGGCACGGGCCATGAAGGCACATCGGAAGCATACTGATCATTTTGCATTGCTTCGACTCTAACCGCGAAGGCGCGCCCGGGCACTATCCTTGCGGGATGGAACCTCACGACGGCGGCACTGATGCCGGCACCCCAGACGACACCACTGCCGAGCTGGAGCCCGAACTCCCCGGTGGGGTCGACGGCGTCCTGCCGGTCGCGGAACTGCACCTGCACATCGAGGGAACGCTCGAGCCGGAACTGATCTTCGCGCTCGCCGAACGCAACGGGATCCGCCTCCCGTACGCGGGCCTGGACGAACTCCGCGCCCGCTACGAGTTCACGGACCTGCAGTCGTTCCTGGACCTGTACTACGCCAACATGGCCGTGTTGCGGACGGAGCAGGACTTCGCGGACATGACCCGGGCGTACCTTGCCCGGGCTGCGCGGGCCGGGGTGCGGCACGCCGAGATCATGCTCGACCCGCAGGCGCACCTGTCCCGCGGGGTTCCCCTGGCCACGTGCGTGAACGGCGTCGCGTCGGTGCTGGCCAGCTCCTTCGAAGAGTTCGGCATCACGACACTGCTGATCGCGGCGTTCCTGCGCGACCTGCCCGAGGAATCGGCGCTCGACGTGCTCGAGCAGCTGCTGGCCATGGAAGCGCCGGTTGCCGGCATCGGGCTGGACTCGGCCGAGGTCGGCAATCCGCCAGCAAAATTCGAGCGCCTGTTTGCCCGCGCGAAGGAGGCCGGACTGCGGCGCATCGCCCACGCCGGCGAGGAGGG
>JAODMV010000372.1 GCA_025464875.1 Arthrobacter sp.
CCAGGCCAGCAGGGCAGCCCCGGCTGCTGGGCTGCCGCTGCCGGGCACTTTCAGCCGGCGCCGCCGGATGCCCGTCCGCGCCAGCTGGGGCGAGGCCACCAGCAGCCCCAGAAGGATCAGCGCCCCGGCGCCGTAAAATCTCGGCGCCGGCTCGGTGGCGGGATCCGCCGGTCCACCCGCGCCCGGGAGCGGGACGGGGGCGCCGCCGGGCGCCGGCTCGACGCTTGCCGTGTCACCGGGGACCAGCCCGTCGTTGTTTTCGTTCGTGCTGGCGCCGCTGGGCGGCGCGGCCTCGGTGGCGTAGGCGGGGACCACGCCCCGGGAGGGCGTCGGCTCGAAGGCGACCCAGCCGGCGCCCTGGAAGTACACCTCGGGCCAGGCGTGGGCAACCCGGGCGTCGACCTCGAACTCGGGCAGCGTTCCCTGGCCGGCGATGGACACCGTGGCACCCGTGAGCCGGCCGGGGGCGTAGCCCACGGCGATCCGGCTGGGGATTCCCACCAGCCGGGCCATCACGGCCATGGCCGAGGCGAAATGGATGCAGTATCCGCTCTTCTGGGCCAGGAAATCCGCCAGCACTGCCAGCCCGTTACCGTCGTAGCCGCCCTGCACGGGGGACGGCAGCGAATAGCTGAACTCCGCCGAGCGCAGGTACTTCTGAAGGGCCATCGCCTTCGCGTAGGGGGTGGAGCTTCCGGACGTTACCGCGTCCGCGGCGGTCCGCACGATCTCCGGCACCCGGGCCGGCGACCGGGTGAATTGTTCCGGGACCCCCCGCGCCGGCCCCGAGGACGCTGAGAGCAGCCCCGGCGTGAGCTGGGGAGCGACGGACGTGACCAGGTATTGCTGGTCTCGGGAATTGGTGTCGACTCCCTTGATGCTGAGCGTGGCCGGATCCCAGCTCCAGCGCCCTGACAGGCCGTTGACCGTCTCGGGTGCATAGGGTGCCGGGAGATAGGGGCTGGTGAACTGTCCCGTGTTGATGGCCGTGACTACCCGCAGTTCCGTCGCGGCTGCCTCGAGCCCGGCGTCCATCCTCCGGGTCCCCATGCGGCGGGTCCCCTCACGGTCATCAGGTGCCCAGGAGTCGCCGTCGAAGCTGTCCACGGTCACCGAGCGGAGGTAGGGAGGGGCCGGCGCGTTCGTGGCAAAGGTGATTCTGCCGTCACCGGCGGGACTGCGCAGGCTGTTGCCCAAACTGATCATGGGGTTGAGCCCGGTGGCCGTCCCCAGAGGGTTCAGCCGTGAGCCCTGGGGGAAGGTGCCGCGGTCGAATCCGGGAATCACCAGCTGCAGCAGCAGGGTCACGGTCAGTGCCATCGCCCCGGTCAGGGCGGCACGCCTGAGCTGGCCGGGGTTCGGGGCGGTGTCGGCCCGGGTCCGGCGATCCGGGGTGAACCGCTGGCTGCACGCCAGAATCAGCAGGTAGCCGACGGCGGCGCCGGCGAAGCCCAGCACGCCGACGCTCTGGGGTTTGACCACGGCCGGGACGATCAGGATGGCCAGGATCCCCAGCCCGCTGGTTGCCGGCAACGCCAGGGGGAACGCCAGGGCGTCCACCAGAATCACCAGCAGCCCCAGAACGGCGCAAATCAGCAGAACGATTCCGGCGTTAGGGGCGACAGGAGCACTTTCGGAGAGCACAGTTTCGCTGGCCCGGCGCAGGAACTTTCCCAGCTGCCGCATGGTGTCGCCGGAAGGAAGAAAGCCGGCGATGCTGTAGTGCCGGAAGAAGGTGAACGTCAGGACCATGATGAGCGCCGCGAAGCCGCCGGCACCGACCAGCACGGGGCGCAGCCGCAGTGCACGCAGCGCCGCCATCGCGAATGCAACGGCGAGAACGGTGGTGAACACCGGGGAGTACCAGGCCCATCCCCGCACCACTCCGTTGATTCCTGTCGCGGCGCCGGCAACGGCGACCGCTACGGCGATGCCCATGGCCCACGGCTGCGCGCCAGCCCCCTCCCGCCGGGCAGGGGTGCCCGGAGCGAGGACCGTCCGATCCTCGGCGCCGGTCCCGGTCTCCCTCCCCGGAGGGACTGCGCTGCGCTGCGGTGTCAGGGTCATGGCCGGCCTCCTTCGCCGTTCCGCGCATCGGCAGCGGCCCGGAGCACGCTGTCCTCGCCATGGTCGAACGCGGCCCAGGCGGCGGGCAACGCCGTCGAGGCCGACACCGCCGCCGCCCGCCAACCGCCGAACCGCAGTACTTCGAGGACCTCCCCGGCATCCTGGGCCTTCTCGGAGACCAGCAGCGCGAAGGCGTTCACGCCGAAGCCCGCTGCCGGGGACAGCGCCCTGGCCTCGGCCAGCGAGAGGCTTCCCAGGATGGCCAGGATCGGGCCCCGCCGCCGGTGCGCGGACAGTTTGTCCATGAGCCTGTCGCCAAAGGGCCGGGGTCCGGCGTCCGCGGCGGCCGGGGTCCCTCGCCGGAACGCATCGCCCTGGTCCACGCGGGCGTGCTGCGGACCTGAGAGCGCAATGGCGGCAAGGCTCTCCGCGACGGACTGAAGCCCGGAGGCGCCGATGTACTCCTCGGCGTCGGGGTCTGGGGCGGAGGGCGAACGGAGGAAAGCCGGCCGGCCCGCGGCGTCCAGGAAGCGCAGGGCGTAATTGCGCTCCGAGAGGTGGGTGCTGATGGAGATCGCCGCCGTCACGGCCCACTCGAAGGCATCGCAGCTGAGCAGCTCAGGGCCGTCCCGGTCCGCGGCCCGGCTGAAGCCGGAGGGGAAGGCGCCAGCGGGAAAGGCCGCGAGCCGGTGGTCCAGAATGATGGTCGCCTCCGGGGTGGTGACGGATTCCTCCTGGCGGACCATCAGCGCCCCGTGGCGCGCGGTAGCCGGCCAGTGCACGCGGCGCATCGGGTCGCCATGGCGGTATTCGCGGGTCATCACATCGTCGTCGCTGGGATTGGCCCGGATCCGGGCGGCCGTGATGCCGTCGTGCCCTTGGGCGCCGGCCAGTCCCGTTCCGGGCAGTTCGACGGCGGCGGGTGTCACCGTGAGGATGTCGCCGCCGTCGATCGCGTGGCGGTAGCGGGACAGCCCGAAGGGGTCGGAAAATTCGGCCGTCACGGGTCCGATGAGGAACTGGCCGCGCGTGCCGGACCGCAGATGGTACTCGTAGCGGCTGGTGCCTCGCACGGCCGAGCGTGCCGGGAAACGGAAGGCGGGGGATTCCCCGAACCTGGCGGGCAGATGCTCCTCCATGACGGCCTGGCCTGATCCTGACCCGGTCCGGGCAATGGCCAGTCGGACGATGGTCCTCGCCGACGTTTCGACCGTCGAGGGGGTGAATTCCCGGTAGACCCGGAACCTGGGCTTCAGCAGGCGCGTTCCGGCCAGTGACAGCAACGGCAGGACTATGAGCAGGATCGCCAGCGCCAACAGGTCGCGGCGTCCCATCACCTGCGCGGCCAGCAGCGAGGCTGCACCGGCACCGAGCAGGCCCCAGCCCCGCGTGCTGAACATGCGCCCTGGGAACCGGTCCTTCAACGCCACGGAGGACTCCGTTCCTAGCGGCGGTTCGGCAACTCGGGCGACGGAACAGCCGCCAGGGCCGCTGCCTTTTCTCGGCCGGCACGGCCGGCCCCGTGGGAAACAGCCGCAGCCACCTCCGGGCTGACGGGCACCCTGGCCAACACGGCCCGGATAACGCTTTGCGGTGTTTCACCCGTGCTGGCGGCTTTGCGGTCCAGGATGATTCGGTGCGCCAGCACCGGTTCGGCGACCCGAACGACGTCGTCGGGCAGGACGAAGTCCCTGCCCTCCAGGGCAGCGGTGGCCTTGGCTGCGCGCAGCAGTTGCAGCAGGGACCGGGGGCTGGCGCCGAGCCTGAGCAGCCCGCTTTCGCGCGTGGCGCGTCCCAGGGACACCGTGTATTCCTTCACCGACGCGGACACGTAGACCTGCTGCACCGTGGCAATCATGGCCGCAACGTCTTCGGCGGTAACGACGGCGTTCACGCGGTACAGCGGGGACGTCGCCTGGTGGGTCTCGAGCATCTCGATCTCGGAGTCCTTGTCCGGATAGCCCATCGAGATGCGGGCCATGAAGCGGTCGCGCTGCGCCTCCGGGAGCGGGTAGGTGCCCTCCATCTCGATGGGGTTCTGGGTTGCCACCACCATGAAGGGCTCGTCCAGTTTGTAGGACTTGCCGTCCACCGTGACCTGATGCTCCTCCATGCACTCCAGCAGGGCCGACTGGGTCTTGGCGGAGGCGCGGTTGATTTCGTCGCCGATGACGATGTTGGCGAACACCGCGCCGGGCCGGAATTCAAACATCCGGGAGGACTGGTTGTAGATGGAAACGCCGGTGACGTCCGAGGGCAGCAGATCCGGGGTGAACTGGATCCGGCTCACGGTGCAGTCGATGGTGCGCGCCAGGGTCTTGGCGAGCAGTGTCTTGCCGACCCCCGGGACGTCTTCGAGCAGCAGGTGGCCTTGGGCCAGGAGCACGGTGAGGGCCAGCTTGGCGGCTTCCGCCTTTCCATCGATCACCGTGTTGATGGCCGTGAGGATCCGCTGGCTGGCGGAGTGGAACGCCTGCGCATCCAGGGCCGCCGGCGCATGCGGCGCGGGCCGCCGTCCGGCTGCAGTTCCGTCCGCGGCCGGGCCGTCCGGGAAGCTGCGCCCTTCGGGGAGGACTTCGTCTAGGGAGGTGCGGTGGTAGTCCATCGGCAGCCTTTCAGCCCTGGTGGGTCCCGGGACTGGTCGGCTAGGAGTGCCGGGCCCCTGATCGGGTGTTCGCCTGTGTTCCTATCAGAGTACTAACACAACTGCCGGAGCTAACAGAGAGTTCCGGCTAAATCTCGGCAGTCCGCCGGTCACCGGCTGGTGCGCCCCGGTCCGCGCACCAAGTTAAGGTAGGTAGATGTGCAACCCCCTTACTCCCGTCCCGTTTCGCGCGCCCGGCGGCGACGGCACCGGACGCCGTGGGTATCCGCCGGCGCCTGAGCCCCTTCCCGTGCCGGTGATGGACAACCACACGCACCTGGACTTCCCCGAGGGAGAACTCGCGGTCGGCGTCCGCGACGCCCTCGACGCGGCCGCTGCGGTGGGCGTCCAGGGTGCCGTGCAGGTGGGGTGCGACCTGGAGTCCTCCCGGTTCACGGTCCGGGCCGTCGAGCTGGACTCCCGGCTGCTGGGCGCCGTCGCGATCCACCCCAATGATGCGCCGGATTACGCCCGGCGGGGGGAGCTGGAGGACGCCCTGGCCGAGATCGAGGCCCTGGCCTCGCACCCGCGGATCCGCGCAATCGGCGAGACCGGGCTGGATTTTTTCCGGACCGAGGGGGAGGGGCTGGCCCACCAGCGGTATTCCTTCCGCCGCCACATCGATATTGCCAAGCGGCTGGGGCTGACCTTGCAGATCCACGACCGGGACGCCCACGACGACGTGGT
>JAODMV010000007.1 GCA_025464875.1 Arthrobacter sp.
GTGGAAGGCTCGCGCAAGGCCAAGGACAAACTGGCCACCTGCCTTGTGGTTGGATCCTTCCTGATCGCCCTGCTGCCGCTGATCTCGGTGATCTGGACGGTGCTGGTCAACGGCCTCCCCGGACTCACGACCCCGGGCTTCCTCAACTACTCCATGAACGGCGTCACCGGCGCTTACGACAACCGGGCAGTTGAGGAAGGCGCCCCCGTGATCGGCGGCATCTACCACGCGCTTCTCGGCACCGTGCAGATTACTTTGCTCGCAACGGTCATTTCCGTGCCGGTCGGGCTGTTGACCGCGGTCTACCTCGTGGAGTACGGCAACGACCGCCCGCTGGCCCGTGCCATCACCTTCTTCGTCGACGTCATGACCGGCATCCCGTCGATCGTGGCCGGCCTGTTTGCCGCGGCGTTCTTCTTCGCGGTGGTGGGGCCGGGTACCAAGACCGGTGCGGTCGCCGCCGTCGCGCTCTCGGTGCTGATGATTCCGGTGGTGGTCCGCTCCAGCGAGGAAATGCTCAAGATCGTCCCGAACGAGCTCCGCGAAGCCGCCTACGCGCTGGGTGTCCGCAAGTGGCGGACCATCCTCAAGGTGGTCATTCCGACGGCGATTTCCGGCATCGCCTCGGGCGTCACCCTTGCGATCGCCCGCGTGATCGGCGAGACCGCACCGATCCTGGTTACCGCCGGGTTCGCGACGTCGATCAACAGCAACGTGTTCAGCGGTTGGATGGCCTCGTTGCCCACCTTCATCTACACCCAGATCCTCAATCCCACCTCGCCATCGAACCCGGATCCGTCCTCCCAGCGCGCCTGGGGTGCGGCCCTGGTCCTCATCATCCTGGTGATGCTGCTCAACCTGGCCGCCCGCCTGGTTGCCCGCATCTTCGCCCCCAAGGCCGGCCGCTAGGCTAGCACCAGCGTCGCCGTCCCCATCTCCAGCAAATGAAGGAACATCATGTCTAAGCGCATCGACGTCAAAGACCTGAACGTCTACTACAGCAAATTCCTGGCCGTTGAAGACGTCAACATCAACATCGACGCCAAGTCCGTCACCGCCTTCATCGGCCCCTCCGGCTGCGGCAAGTCCACATTCCTGCGCACGCTGAACCGCATGCACGAGGTCATTCCCGGCGCCCGGGTCGAAGGCGAAGTCCTGCTGGACGGCGACAACCTCTACGGCCCCGGCGTGGATCCCGTAACCGTGCGGTCGCAGATCGGCATGGTCTTCCAGCGCCCGAACCCGTTTCCCACCATGTCCATCCGGGACAACGTGCTGGCCGGCGTGAAGCTGAACAACCAGAAGATCTCCAAGGGCGAGGCCGATGCCCTCGTGGAGCGTTCGCTGCGCGGCGCAAATCTGTGGAACGAGGTCAAGGACCGTCTGGCGAAGCCCGGCTCGGGGCTGTCCGGCGGTCAGCAGCAGCGCCTCTGCATTGCCCGCGCCATCGCCGTCGAACCCCAGGTCATCCTCATGGACGAGCCGTGCTCCGCCCTGGACCCGATTTCCACGCTGGCCATTGAAGACCTCATCAACGAGCTCAAAGACCAGTACACCGTGGTGATCGTCACCCACAACATGCAGCAGGCTGCGCGCGTTTCAGACAAAACGGCCTTCTTCAACATCGCCGGCACCGGCAAGCCGGGCAAGCTGATCGAATACGGCGACACCCACACCATGTTCAGCAACCCGAGCGAGAAGGCTACCGAGGACTACGTCTCCGGCCGCTTCGGATAATCCGTCTACAGCCCGGCGAGCGGCGAGAGCGAGAGCTCCACGACGAACGCCACGGCCGCGGTCACTGCCGGCGTCAGCACCCAGAACGTCAGGATGCGCAGCACCCAGCCGCGGTTGATGTCCGGGAAACTCTGGTTCGCCCCCGCTCCCAGCACCGCCGCGGTCACCGTGTGGGTAGTAGAGATGGGCCAGTGAAGCCCGATCGCGCCCACGAGCAGCATCACGGAGCTGCACAGCTGGGCGACGAGGCCGCGCAGCGGATCCATCCGGGTCAGCCGGTAGCCGATGGTGTAGGAGATCCGCCAGCCCCCGGCCAGGGTCCCGGCCGCCAGCAGGCCGGGGGTGAGCAGCGCCACCCAGAGCGGCAACGACGCGCCGTCGTCGAACAGCCCGGCAGCCAGCAGCGCAAGGACGAGGACGGCGCTGGTGCGCTGCCCGTCCTGCAGCCCATGGCCGAACGCGACCGCGCCGGCGGCAATGGCTTGGGCCCGCCGGGACCGGCTGTTCACGACATTGGGCGGGGTGTGGCGCGCCGCCCAGGTGGCGGGCCACACCAGCAGATAGGCGCCCAGAAAGGCAATCACCGGCGAGAGCACCAGCGGCAGCACAACCTGGAAAAGCAGGGATTGATCGACCCCCGTGACGGGGTTGCCGCCCACGGCGATGCTTGCGACGCCGGCACCGGCCAGCCCGCCGACGAGTGCGTGGGTTGACGAGGACGGGATGCCGCGCCACCAGGTGTAGATTCCCCAGGCGACGGCGCTGAGGAGTCCAGCCAGCAGGATGGTCAGGCCGTTGTTGCCCTCCGGAAGCGTCACCCAGGTGCTGCTGACGGCCAGCGCGAACGTGGCGCTCAGCGCGGCACCGATGAAGTTGAACGTCGCCGCCAGCAGCACTGCGACGGTGGGCGTCAGGGCGCGCGTCCGCACTGCCAGCGCCACCGAGGTGGAGGCGTCCCTGAAGCCGTTGAGAAAGGCAAACGCCCCGGCGCAGACCACCACCAGGGCAAAGAAGGCGAACGTCACGTCAGGATTCCTTGACGATGATGCTGCCCACCTGGGTTGCAATCCGACGCATGTCCTTCGTGACCTCCACCAACTGGTTGGCCACGTCGCGGTTGCGGGCGTACTGGGCCGACTTCATGTCGTGCAGCATGTCCGCCACCCAGACCCGGTGGGTCCGTTCAGCGCGCTTGGCGAGGCGGAGGATTTCGATCCAGTAGTCCTCGAGGTCGTCCAGGTTATTCAGCTGCCGCATGGCCTCGACGGTGAGTTCCGCCTGCCTGCTGATGATCTCCAGCTGGTCCGCGGCCCTCTTGGGCAGCCTTTCCAGCTTGTAGAGGGACACGAGCTCCGCGGCGGCGTCGAGCTTTTCCATGGCCTCATTGAGGTACCGGGACAGGGCGTACATGTCCTCGCGGGGAAGCGGGTTCACGAAGCTGGTGCGCATGTGGGTCAGCAGGGCAAAGTGCAGTTCGGCCGATCGGGCTTCGTGGTTGTGCATGTCCTCAACGAGCCGGGAGTGTTCGCTCGCCGGTGCGCCGAGGATCTCCGAGAGCGTTCCCGTCGCGAGCAGGATCTCGCGCGCCATGGTGGAAAGCAGGTTCAGCCCGGCGGGCTCCTGGGGGAATAGGCGCAGCTTCACGTGGGGTCACCGGTCGTCATAGGAGGGGTTCTCGGGTGCGGTCTGCCGGCCGTGTGACGTGACGATGACCCGCGCATGAGGATTACTTTACCGTCAGCGCTGCCGCGGGCAGGGAAAGCGTGGAGGGGCGCCGTCGAAATGTGACCCCTTTCATCGGGGCGCATGGCGCACCGGCCGAAGGGGCCCGGGAGGAGGGCATAAAAATGGTGCCGAACCGGATACGCCTCTCGGCGGTAGGCCGCTCTAGGCGGCTAAATGTTGAAGCCCGGGGGTTTCGCGGTTCGGCACCGCTTTCAGTTTTCTACGTCGGTTGCCTCAAGTCAACCTTGACAGGTTGTCGCCCGGGTGTGTATCCGGATCAGTCCAGTTCGCCCAGACGCCACGCATTGGCAGCATGCTCCAGGTCTTCCGCGGTCTTGACCAGGAGGTGCGAATTGCGCGTCAGCTTGCTGGCATGGTTCTCATTGCTGTGCTCCGCGCCGTCGGCGAGGGTCGCCTGGCCAAGCGCAACGACGCGGCAAAACGCGGCGGAACGTTCCAGCGCGACGTCGAAGTCGCCATCGAAAGCCCCGGACAGGATGGCGTCCGCCATGAGCTTCATTTCGTCCGCCCCCGGCGGTTCCGCCGCCCCGGCCACCACATTGGACACCTGGGCTGTGTCCTTGCCCGCCCTGAAATACACGGCGATCCGCTCGGGATCCTGGACAGTCGCGGCCCGCAGGGCGTACAGGCGCCACAGGGCGCCGGGGAGCGACCGCGCCGGGCTCTCGGCCCACATCTCGGCAATGGCTTCCAGGCCCTGTTCATCGGCGAGCTTCACGAGCCGCTTGGTGACCCCGGGATCGTCGCTGTCCCGTCCGCGGCGCACCAGGGCCTGCGCGGCGAGGTGGGCGGCTTCCGACACCCGGGCGGGATCGGCCCCGCCGGCAAAGGGCTCGAAATCGATGGGCGCGAAGGGCTTCGGCTTGTGGTGCCGCGGGCCGGGGGCGCGGGATCCTGCTTGCTCGCTCATGCCACCACGCTACTCCAGTGCTGTCTGCTAATCGAGCGTGCCGCCCGCAACGCCAGCCGTTCCGCGGGACGGCCCGGGGCCTGCGGCTGAGGCCCGACGCCGGACCGGCGCCTTCTGCGTCAGCGTCTCGTGCAAGAGTCGGCCCCGGTCTGGGGTACAGTATTAACGTCCAGAAATGGACTGGGCTGATACCCTCTTGAAGGGCGGATTTTTCCGCCATTTCGGAGCAAACAGTTGGGGCCTTTAGCTCAGTTGGTAGAGCATCGGACTTTTAATCCGTGGGTCGTGGGTTCGATCCCCACAGGGCCCACTCTTTTAGCGAAGAGTGGAAAACCCCCGGCATCCTGGCGACAGGTGCCGGGGGTTTTTTGTGCCCTTAAAAGCCGGAAGCCTTTCTTGCTGCTGCCGCACCCTCAACGCTGGCCCCTCGGAACGGTCTCACGCGGCGCGGCCGCGAAGATGAGCGCTGCCGCGAGGTTCACCGCGACGGAGAGGATGATGGCCGCCAGAAACCGTGCCAGCTGATCGCCGATCATAATGGGCCCCAGGATGCCCGCCAGATCCCGCAGGTGCGATATACGCCGATTGCGGGCGCCGCAGGCCGTGTACGACGTCGGCCACGTACGCGGCCGGAACTCGGACATCGCCCAGATCGCAAGGCGGTCTAGCGGCGAGTTCGGCTAGGATTGCCGGATGAACTCGCACAGCCCGAGCGGTTCCGGGTACTGGTACGGCCCTGACGACCGGCCCGATCCGCCAGGGGCCATCCTCCAGGCGCTGCGCGATTACAAGGCTGCCGAGGTGGCCACGCGCCGTTCGACCAGGGATTCGCTGGGCATGGGGGAGACCGATCTCCTCGCCCTCCGCCATCTCCTGCGGGCCCAGGCTGGCGGTGAGCGGGTAGGCCCCAAAGACCTGAGCCGCGTCTTGGGCATCACGACAGCCTCCACCACCTCCCTGATCGACCGCTTGGTCGCCAGTGGACATGTCCGCCGGGAACCGCACGCCACGGACCGCCGCTCGCTGGTGATTGTCCCGACGGTGGTATCGGATTCCGAAGTCAGGGCGACCCTCGGGGTGATGCACAGCAGGATGATGGCTGTGGCGGAAGAGCTGAGCGTCGATGAAGCCCGGACCGTCATCAATTTCCTCCGGCGCATGAGCGCCGCGCTTACCGAGCCCTCGTAGAGGCGGGGAGCCCGCAGGCTTAACTAGTTAGCCCGACAAGTTATATGTATGCTTACTATTTCTACTTGTTGATCGTGTGCGTGAAGGAGTCGTGGCTGAGTTGGCAACTATCACCGGGGTCCAAAGGCGCGGCTCGGAGCCGCTGACAGCGCCGGAGCGGCTGGAGTCCCATGGCGGCGGGCACGATCCCGCCCGCCCCTGGGCTCCGGTCAGCCCCGCACCCCGCCATTGCGGCACGGCCATGGAGTGGAAGGCTCCGCCCACTGCGGGCATGTCCGTCCACACTTTTGGGACCGGTGACGAACCCGCAGCCCTGCCGCCGCTCTGGCGTTGCCGTTGCGGCTTCCAGTTGGATGGCATCGTCCGGGCAACCAAGGCCCTGACCCGCCTCGCTTGGAAAAGTCGGTGATTGCAGTGGCTCCCGCGGGTCCCGGGACGGCGACCGGCCTCGACGGCAGGGTTCTGGCGGTTTCGGGGGCGCCCGATGGCCGCTTCCTCGTCCATGAGTTGCTCGGCAGCGGGGCCACAGCGACCGTCTTCCGGGGCACGGACTTGGCGGACGGTCTGCCGGTGGCAATCAAAGTGGCCGAAGGCCCGCACGCCGGGCACGCTGAAAGGATCCACTCCGAAGCGCGCGTGCTCGCCTCCCTGGACCACCCCGCCGTCGTCAGGTTTGTCGGCGCGGGGATCGTGCCGGAGGGTGACCCGTGGGCCGGTCGGCCGTTTCTGGTCGAGGAGTTCGCATACGGCGGAAGCCTTGCCGAGCGGCTCCGCGGCGAGGCGGCCGATCCCGACGATGTCGCCGGCTGGGCGGCGGCCGCGCTGTCCGGCCTTGGCCATGTCCATTCGCGCGGGCTGGTCCACCGGGATATCAAGCCGGCAAATATCCTGCTCAGCGCGCTGCGCCGGTCCGCGGTCCGCCTTGCCGATTTCGGCATCGCAGCCCCGGCAGGGGCTGCGCCGGAACCTGGCGTTTCATCGGGCACGGTGCACTACATGAGTCCGGAGCAGGCAGCGGGCCTCCCGCTGGGAACCCCCTGCGACATCTACGCCCTGGGCCTTGTGCTGCTAGAGTGCCTCACCGGGGCCAAGGCGTTCCCGGGCGTTCCGGTGGAGTCGCTCGTGGCGCGGACCCTGCGCGGACCTGAGATCCCCGCCGGGCTGGGGGCCCCGTGGGTTTCCCTGCTGACCGCGATGACCGCGATGGATCCTGCGGCGCGGCCCTCCGCAGCAGAGGCCGGCGAGATGGCGGCGAAACTGGTCACAGGCGCTTCCGGGCCGCCGCGCTGGCGGGTTCCTGCGCCGCTGACCGGAACCGGGGCGGCGGCGCAGGAACCCGCCGGCAGGCAGCCTGCCAGCTGACGCCCGCGGTTATCGCGCCGGGACCAGCGCCGTCGGGGAGGCCAGTTGCAGCCGGCCGGTGAGCTCGCCGGGCATTCCGCTTGCCGGATCCAGCGGATACGACACCACCTCGCCCGAGCGCTCGTGGGCCACGTGCAGCCAACCGTTCCGGACCAGGTGGTGCCGGGGCCAGTCGCCGCCGCTGGGGATGTCAGCAAGAGGGGCCAGGGAGGCGCCATCGCCCGCGATGTCCAGCACACTAATCCGGTTCGTGCCGCGCACCCCCACGTAGGCGTGCCTTCCGCCGGGGCCCAGGGCGATCTCCGCCGCCGAGTCCCCGGGCAGGCCGCCGCCCTTGGTCGCCGGCCCCAGGGCAGTCAGCCGGAAGGTCCGCTCATCTGCGGACGGCTGCACCACGGCGACCTCGATCGAGTACTCGGTAACGACGAAGACGCTGCCGCTGGCGTGCTGGACCAGGTGCCGTGGCCCGCTGCCGTAAGGCAGGACCACCTCGTGGTCCAGCACGAGGCCCCGTCCGGGATGGAAGTTCCAGACCCGCAGCAGGTCATGTCCCAGATCGGTGGTCATCACACGACCGTCCGCGAGCATGAGGCTGGCATGGGCGCGGCTGCTCCGTCCGGCATCATGGGGATCACGGGCCGGAGCGGCCGGGAATCTCGCCGTCAGCTCGCCGTCGTCGTCGAGTTCGTAGAGCAGCACCTGCCCGTCGCCCCAGCACGCCACAACCAGGAAGCGGCCGGAAGGATCGACGGCCACATGGCACGCCGCTTCCCCCGCCGGCCACGCCGGGCGGGTCGCCTCCAAGCCGAACGCCCCGGACCGGCGGTAGGCCCGGACGGTCTGCGCCTGCTCGCCCACCGCGTAAACCAGCGGCAAGGAGGGGTGGACCGCCAGGAATGAGGGCGAAGGGGCCTCGGTCGCAACGCCCAGCCAGCGCAGGGTGCCGTCGGGGGCCACGGAAACCGCGCCGATCCCCAGGCCGCTGCCGCCCGCGTCCGCGGTGTATGAGCCGGTCCAGATGAGGCCCTGCATAGAGGTGGATGTCATGCTGCCATCCTGCCAGTTCCGCTGTCAGTTCCTCTGCCAAGAGCGGGGGCCGCCCGGCGCCGCAATATCCGGCGCCGGACGGAATCCGTACCGTTAGCTAGGGCCTCTTGTCAGGGTCGACGTTGGTCGCCGCGTCGGCCGGTGTGGCTCCGCCTTCGCCGGACCAGTCCTGGCCGTCCCGGTCGCTCAGGGCCGGGTCGGAATCGACATCGGAGGTGCCCAGGTTTACGGTCTCGGGGTGCGTGCTGTGTGCCGGGACGGCGCTGCCGGCGGGCATGCCGCCGGAGGGGGCGTCCGCCGCAGCCGCTGGCTTCGCGCCGTCGTGGGACGGGGTGTCGCGGTGGACCGCTGAGCTGATGACGGTGCCGGCGCGCCGGGCGGCTTCGCCGAGCTGCTCGGACACTTCCGGGGCCTTGTCCTTGACCGCCTCGGTGGCCGCTGTCACTTTGTCCTGGACCGGTTTGCTTTCCCACAGGGCGGCAGCGCGGGCCTTGAGCTTTTCATAGGCCGCCCGCCCGGATCGTGAACCGAGGACGTAGCCTGCGGCGATTCCTGTGCCTAAAAGAAGTTTGGCTTTCATGCTGTACTCCTGCTCTGTGAAGGCGTTTCTTTTGACTTTGCCAATTGCTTGGCCGATGTGCCAAAAAACCGGCCCCAGGAAAACATCCTGGGACCGGTTTCCGGTCAGCCCGCTTTAGCGGGTTGAGCGCTTGGTGATCATGCCGTAGACCAGCAGCACGATGATCGCGCCGCCGATGGCCAGCAGCCAAGTCGACAGGGAGAAGAACTCGTTGATGCCCGTGCCGAAGAGCGCGCCGCCAATCCAGCCGCCGAGAATGGCGCCGACAACGCCGAGCAGCAGCGTGATGAAGATGCCACCGCCCTGACGTCCCGGGAGGATTGCCTTAGCGATGGCACCGGCGATGAGACCCAGAATCAGAAATGCGAAAAATCCCATTTTATCGTTCCTTCTTCATTCATTGAGGAGGCACCCGGATCGCCGGGTGCGCTTCGTCCTGCTGCTCAATACTAATCATGCTTACTATAATTTTGCCACTTTGCTCCCGAGGAATAGTGCCGGCCAGCAGGCAAAAGCAGATGAATGGGGCCAGAATTTCCCGTGTATTCCGGCAGGTTTCCCGCTCACCAGGCGTAGTCCTCGGGCGCGGTCCGGTGCCCCGGGAAAATTTCGTCGAGGCGCTTGAGCGCGTCCGCATCGAGTGTCACGGTGAGGGCCCGGAGGGCGGAATTGAGCTGCTCTTGGGTGCGTGGACCGACGATCGGGGCGGTCACGGCGGGCTGGTGCAGCAGCCAGGCGAGGGCCACATCGCCGGGGTCCTCGCCCAGTCCATCGGCAAAGTCCTCGTACTGCCGGATTTGGTCCCGGTGCGTCTTGAGGGTTTGGAGGGCCCGCCCCTCGGCGCGCCGGACGCCGCCGCGCTCCGTCTTCAGCACGCCTCCCAGCAGGCCGCCGTGCAGCGGCGACCACGGGATGAACCCCAGCCCATACTGCTGCGCGGCCGGGATGACTTCCAGTTCCACCGCGCGGGTGAGCAGGTTGTAGATGGACTGCTCGCTGACCAGCCCGTTGGAGTGGCGGCGCGCGGCAGCTTCCTGGGCGTGGGCAATATGCCAGCCGGCGAAGTTGCTGCTGCCGGAATACAGGATCTTGCCCTGCTGCACCGCGACGTCGGTTGCCTGCCAGATCTCGTCCCAGGGGGTGTTCCGATCCACGTGGTGAAACTGGTAGAGATCGATGTAGTCCGTCTGCAGCCGTTTCAGGCTGGCGTCCAGCGCCCTGCGGATGTTCAGGGCGGACAGCTTGGACTCGTTGGGCCGGTCCGTCATGGTGCCGTAGAGCTTGGTGGCAAGCACGGTGCGTTCACGGCGCTCGCCGCCCGTGGCGAACCAGCGGCCCAAGATTTCCTCCGTCCAGCCGCGGCGGCCGCTGCCGCCGTAGACGTTGGCGGTGTCGAAGAAGTTGATGCCGGAATCCAGGGCCGCGTCCATCATGGAGTGCGCGGCCGGTTCGCCGGTCTGCGGCCCGAAGTTCATGGTGCCCAGGCACAGCCGGGAGACTTTCAGGCCGGAACGGCCCAGATGGGTGTACTGCATTGGTGGATCCTTTCGGTGGTACTGCCTGCCGGGCCGGTGGCTGAGCTTCTCGAAACCGGCTAAAGCTGGCTGAAGGAGGCGACGGCGGGATCGGAACCGAGGCGTGCGCCCGATTCGAGGGCGGTGATGGCCGCGAGCTCCTCGCCGGAAAGCGTAAGTGCCGAGGCTGCGAAGTTTTCCC
>JAODMV010000019.1 GCA_025464875.1 Arthrobacter sp.
AGCGCCACCCGAAGGCCGTCGAAGCCGTGCCGGGCCCGGAGGTCCGCCGCGGCCGAGGCGCTGGTGCAAATGACGCCGGCCGCGGCGCGCAGCGCACGGCGCTCCAGCTCCGGGTGGGCACGAAGGGGCATGTGCAGCAGGATCCACGCGGGCCGGCCGGCGGCGGCGGCCGCTTCGAGCTGCTCCGGCGCCCCGCAAGCGAGCAGCCCATCCACGAGGGTCAGGGGACGGCCGTCCGCTCCCCCGCCGGTACCCGCCCGGCCTGGTGCAGGGGACGCGGGCGCGCCCAGCAAGGCCGCCAGCCGCCGTCGGTCCTCCGTGCTGCCGACCGGCCAGCCGCCGTCGACCGGGCAGGTCTCCACCTCGGCGCCCGAGGCGGCAAGCTCCCGTGCCAGCGCGGCGTTGTAGACGTTGCCTCCCGAGTTGTGGCGCACGTTGCCGGGCACCAGCAGACGGATGCGCGGGCCGGAGGTCTGCACGGTGCGGCCCTTAGTTTGCGTCGGCGTCGGTCGCATCAAAGCCGAGCGAGTAACTGGCCCAGGCGTCGGGATGTTCACGCAGGGTGACGTCCAGGCCGGCGAGCTGCCGTCCGTCCTCGCCGCTGCGGATCTGGGCTGCCACGGCGTCGGCGATGTACTGGGCGAGCGCCTCGGTGGTGCTCAGTTTGCCGGCGAAATCGGGGTGTTCGTCGAGGTTCTTGTAGTTGAGCCCGTCGAGGACCGCATCCAGCACCTTCCCGGCCTCGCCAATGTCCAGGACGATCGCGTCCTCATTCAGGGCATGACGGCGGAAGGTCGCCTCGGCGACGAACGTCGCCCCGTGCAGGCCCTGCGCCGGGCCGAACGCTTCCCGGGGAAGGCTGTGGGCGATCATGAAGTGGCTGCGGACGGTCAGGCTGAACACGGTCTTACCTCGTGGCTTCGGTTGATGGGTCTTCAGGGGCGGGGTATTCGATGACATGGCAGAGCGCGTCCAAAGTGCCCTCGGAAAGCCGCTGGACGACGCCGGGCAGCTCCCCGAACGCCGAGGCACCGGTGAGGAACACGTCGAAGCCGGGATCGCTGAGCAGGGAGACCGCGAGCCCGAGCCGGTCGGCATTGGTGCGGCGGTGGCGGCGGGCGCGGGCCACGACGCCCACCTGGCTGGCACGGATGGAGAGCCGCCGGGCGTGGAAGTCCTCCCCCAGCGGCAGGGTGACGGTGCGGTCGGCGTACCAGGACATCTCGATGACGTCCCCTTCGTCGCCGACAAGCTGCAGGCTCCGTTCCAGGCCCTCCTGCGAGGCCGAACAGTGGATCACGATGTCGCAGTCCGGCAGGGCGTCGTCGGGGTGGCTGAATTCGACGCCGAGGGCGTCGGCGAACGCCCGCTTGGCGGGGTTGACGTCGATCAACTGCAGGCGGCCCAGGGGAAAAGCGCCCAGGAGCTTGGCCACCATGCCGCCGACGAGACCGGCGCCGAGCACGGCGACGCGGTCTCCCAGGCGGGGGCCGGCTTCCCAGAGCCCGTTGACGGCGGTCTCGACCGTGCCGGTGAGTACGGCCCGGCGGGCCGGGACGTTCTCCGGGACCGCCGTCAGGGACCCGACCGGGACGATGTAGCGGTCCTGGTGCGGGTGCAGGCAGAAGACCGTCTTGCCCTGCCAGTCCGCCGGCCCCTCCTCCACGATGCCCACCGAGAGGTAGCCGAACTTCACCGGCGAGGGGAAGGAGCCCTCCTGGTGCGGGGCGGCCATTTGTTCGGCGACGCATTCGGGCACGCGGGCGTTGTGCACCACGAGTTCGGTGCCCTTGCTGATTCCCGAGTACAAGGCGCGCACCAGGGCTTCGCCGGGTCCGGGGGCGGGCAAATCCTCGCGCCGGAGCTCGCCCTTTTCCGGGCCGACGGTCCAATATGCGGTTGCTGGGGTCTGCTGCTCCGATTTGATCATCTTGCTTACGAATCTAGCGTCCAGCCTGCGCGCGGGGGAAGTGCCGGCCCAATAGTTCGGCCCCGGCGAACCTCCGTTTGGGGATGTGCGCCCTGCTCCGGTAACCTATACAGGTTGGTGACGTGTCCGAGCGGCCGAAGGTGCAACACTCGAAATGTTGTTTGGTGTAAAAGCCAACGTGGGTTCAAATCCCACCGTCACCGCGAATGCGAAGGCCCTGCTTCCCTTGTAAACAAAGGGAAGCAGGGCCTTTTGCTTTGCGTGAACCTTGCTTCGCAGTAACGCGGCAGTAACAAAGTTCTTGCGGCGCCCAGCACCGACGGCCCGAGAAACCCGACCAGCGTTGCGCCCGCCGCCGGAATACCGTGGGCTGATGTCGTGAACTGGTACCCGGAAGTCAGAATTGAATTCTCAGTACGCCTTCCGAGCCACCGATCCTGGAACAGGCGCGGCCGGGACCGATTGATGATGATAAGCCGGGAATATGATCAGCGCCAGGCGGCCTTATCGGATAGGTTGGCCTCTAGTAACTTGCCCGCTGTTCCCCAGCTAAAGGACGCCGGTTGTGGATGAAACCTTTGAGGCCCTACTGTCGATTCTGACTGCAGTGCGGAACTCCCTCATGCAGCGCAGGCTTGGCGCCACCGTCGATCAGGTGGACACCGACGGGGGTGCCCGACGGTCAGCCGAGGTCATGGTCAGCTACAACGACAGGACCTGGACGGTTACCGACGAAAATAAAACCTGGTCGTTCACACCCGCCCGCGGCGGCAGGATCGAGTACAGCACCGGGGAGGTCGAGCAGAGGCCCCGGTCACGGGACGATTACCTCCCCCGGAAATCGCCCTGTTCTTCCCGTTGTCCATGCGCATCTGGGGCGGAATCCCGGACAACTTCCGGGTGGCGGGAGCTGAAGTGGAAGGCGAAGGAGTCAGGCTTGCCCTGGTCGCTCTTGAAGATCCCCGCTTCACCGGCTCTGCGTTCGTTAACACCAAATTCGGGGTCATGACCGAGTATGTGACGCCTGCGCAGAGGTTTTCTGTCCGCGCCCTCAGCTGGCTCCCGCGCCTGTAGGTAAAACAATTGTGGCGAACCTCCCGTAGGACGGCCCGCCACACGTGCCTGATCTAACGTGAGGTCACCAGGGGCGGCCCCGTTCGGGTATTTGCAGTTGATGGTCACGTAGATCTTTCAGCGCACGCGTCTATGGTTGCTCCAT
>JAODMV010000020.1 GCA_025464875.1 Arthrobacter sp.
CCTTGTAGCAGCGTGCGTCGACGGGCAGTCCCAGCTGCTCGTTGGCTTCCACCGTGTCGAAGCCCGCTTCCTGCAGGGCGTAGGCCTTCATCTTGTTCGCCAGGCCGATTCCGCGGCCCTCCTGGCCACGCAGGTAGAGCAGCGTGCCGCCCGATTCATTGATCATCTCTAGGGCGTAAGCCAGCTGCTCACCGCAGTCGCAGCGGAAGGAGCCGAACACATCGCCCGTGAGGCACTCGGAATGCAGGCGGACCAGGGGCGCCTGGCCATCGGCCGGGGCCAGCGGCGAGCTGACGGCCAGGTGTTCCGCCCCGCTGGCAAGTTCCGTCCAGGCCTGCGCCACGAAGTTGCCAAAGGCCGTGGGCAGCTGGACGACCGGTCCCCCGCTGACCGGATGCGGCTGGCGTCCCGAGGTCATTTCTTCTCGAGTTTCAGACGTCGTCATCGTTTCTCCTCCATCAGACGGGATCCCCTGCGAGCGTGGTGTGCTCTCCCGCCTCGAGGTAGGCCACCAGATCCTCAATCGAGATCAGGGGGCAGCCATGCTCAATGGCGAAGTTGCGAAGTCCGTCCAGCCGCATCATTTCTCCGTTGTCGTGCACCAGCTCGGCAATCACTCCCACGGGCTCCAGGCCGGCAAGCCGGCAGAGGTCCACGGCCGCCTCGGTGTGGCCGGGCCGTTGCCGCACTCCCCCCTTAACGGCGCGCAAGGGAAAAACATGCCCGGGACGGGTGAGCGAACCCGGCCGGCTCCCCGGGTCGGCAAGGATCCGGGCCGTCAGGGCCCGGTCTGTGGCCGAAATTCCGGTGCTGACCCCCACGGCCGCGTCGCAGGACACCGTGTATGCGGTTCCCTTGGCGTCCTCATTGATTTCCACCATCGGGGGCAGCGCCAGGGCGTCCGCCCGCTCCGCGTCGAGCGGTACACAGATCACGCCGGAACTGTAGCGCACCGTCCAGCCCATCAGCGCGGGGGTGGCGTGCTGGGCGGCGAAGATGATGTCACCCTCGTTTTCGCGGTCCTCGTTGTCCACCACCAGAACCGGATGCCCTGCCGCCATGGCGCGCACCGCGTCTTCGATCGGATCGAGCCCCGCCCTGCCGTCGGTCGCGCGGTCCGTCAAGGCCTCCACCACAAGGGGCCGGACGTCTTCAGCCAGGACGGGCTGACCGTCGGATTTGTCTTTGACATGGTTCACGCTGCGGCCCCCTCCGCCCGTGCCGGGCCGCCGGCGAAGGCGAGCAGGCGCTCCGTGTATTTCGCCAGCACGTCCACCTCGAGGTTGACGCGGCCGCCGATGGATTTGGCGCCCAGTCCGGTCTCCGCCAGCGTGGTGGGGATCAGCCCCACCTCGAACCAGGGCTCCGGCTCGGAGGCCGGGCTCACGGCAGTCACTGTCAGGGACACGCCGTCGACGGCAATGGATCCCTTTTCGGCGATGTACCGGGCGAGTCCGGCCGGCACACCGAAGCGGAGCCGGTCCCAGTTGCCGAGCGCCTCGCGCTCCACCAACTCGCCGACGCCGTCGACGTGCCCCTGGACAACGTGCCCGTCCAGCCGGCCGCCGGCGGGAACGCAGCGTTCCAGGTTGACCGGCTCCCCCGCGGCGAGCTCACCGATGGTGCTGCGGGTCAGGGTCTCCCCCATGACGTCGACGCTGAAGTCTTTGCCGTTGATCTCGGTGGCTGTGAGGCACACGCCGTTGACGGCGATGGAGCCGCCGAGGGCGAGCCCGTCGGTGGTTCCGGGCGCGTGGAGCCGAACGGTGGCGCTGATGTCGCCGTTGCGCTCAACAGACAGCACCTTTCCCTGCTCGGCGATAATTCCGGTGAACATCAATTGCCTCCTGCGGCGGTGTCCGCACCCGTGCGGTGCTGGGTCGAATCGAATGAAGTGTTGGTGGCTGTGTCGGTGGCCGTGCCTGTGGCGGCCGTGCTGCCGGCGGGGCGCAGTTGCAGCCGCAAGTCGCGGCCGAGCAGCCGCACGGCCCCGCCGGCCGCGGGGTCCCATTCCCAGTGCCGGGCGTCGGCCAGGGTGGTGATGCCGAGGTCCTCCAGCGCCGGAGTGCCCGAGCCGAGGAGCGTGGGCGCCAAATAGACGATCAGCTCATCCACGAGCCCGGCGGCGAGGAAGGCGCTCAGGATCCGCGAGCCGCCTTCCACCATCAGGTGCCGGGCGCCGGCGGCGAACAGCAGGTCCAGCGCCTCGCGCGGGTCGCGGGTGGGAAGGTGAAGAACGTTTCCGTCGTGGCCGTTGACCGCCGCACCCTCCGGGATGCCGCGGAGCCCCATCACGGCGCGCAGCGGCTGCTTGCCGGACAGCTCGCCGTCGGGGTTCCGGGCGGTGAGCCGGGGGTTGTCGACGAGGACCGTCTGGGTGCCCACGAGGATGGCATCGATCCGGCCGCGCAGGGCGTGGTTGTCGGCGAGCGATTCCGGGCAGGAAATCCACTGGCTGGTGCCGTCGTCGGCCGCGATCCGGCTGTCGAGGGTCTGCGCGATGTGCAGGGTGACGAACGGACGCCTGGCGGCCACGGCGTCGAACCAGCGCCGGTTCAGCTCCAGCGCGGCGACGGCGCCGAGGCCGGAGCGGACGCGGACGCCAGCTGCGCGCAGCGTGGCAGCGCCTCCGGCGGCTGGATCATGCGGATCATCAACGGCGTAGACGACGTCGGCGACGCCGGCGTCGATGATCGCCTGCGCGCAGGGCCCGGTACGCCCGCGGTGGTTGCAGGGCTCCAGCGTGACCACCATGGTGGTTCCGCTGAGATCGAGGCCGGCGGCTTGCGCCTGGGCGATCGCATCGGCCTCGGCGTGCGCGGTGCCGGCACCGCGGTGGTAGCCCGTCACCAGAGGGGTGCCGTCCGCTGCGATGACGACGGCGCCGACCAAGGGGTTTGCGCCTCTGGGTCCCCGCACCGCAGCGGCGAGGGCCGAGTCCATGGCGGCGACCTCGGCGGCGCCGAAGCCGGCGCCGCCGCCGCCGGACAAGGTTGAGCTCACTGTTGGGTTGGTCACTGCTGAGTTGGTCAAAGTTGATCCGGTCAGGGCCGTGTCAGTCGGCCGGTTCGGAGAGTGGCGGACGCTCATCTGCCGGCCACCGGGTCCCGAAAGACCACAGTGCCAGCGAAGAGCCATCGCAAACAGTCCATGTATGTCGTTCCTTCCCTCAAGAACCGCGATGGCTCCGGGGGTATACGACAGCGCAATGCCGCGGCGCCAATAGGACGCCGCAGTAACAGCTGTACGTGCTTCTCTCATCCAGACTTTAACTGTCGGTACCGGAATTTCACCGGTTCAACCGTCCGCCGGCATCCTTCCCCAGGGAAGGCACCGGCTCGCGGGTCGCGGACTGTCACCGCCGGTTCGGACTTACACCGACCCCGGAGCACGTATGTGTGTTGCTATTCTGACACAACTACAGGCCTACACAGACTATTCCCCGGGCCCGAGGTTACGGCAGGCGTCATCTTGGCGCGCCGGCCACACTCTGAGAACCTGACCATCCGCTAACCGCCGCCCGACCCATCCGGCGCTCAGCGGCTGCCGGCGGCCCGGAGCCGCTCGACGGCCTCGGCCGGATCCGCCGCGCCGTAGACCGCGGAGCCTGCCACGAACACGTTGGCTCCGGCCTCGGAGGCCCGCACGATCGTCTCCTCGGTGATGCCGCCGTCGACCTGCAGCGCCACCCCGACGCCCGAGCCGTCAATCGCGGCCCGGGCCCGGCGGATTTTCGGCAGGGTGAGGTCCAGGAACGGCTGTCCGCCGAAGCCCGGCTCCACGGTCATGATCAGCAGCAGGTCCAGTTCGGAGAGCATGTCCAGGTAGGGCTCCACCGGGGTGCCGGGCCGGAGCGCCATGCCGGCTTTCGCCCCGCGGGCGCGCAGTTCACGCGCCAGCTTGATGGGGGCGATCGACGCTTCGGCGTGGAAGGTCACGGAGGCCACTCCGGCGTCAGCGTAGCCAGGGGCCCAACGGTCCGCATCCGCGATCATCAGGTGGGCATCCAGGGGCACCGGACTGACGGCCTGGATCCGCTGGACCACGGGCAGCCCGATCGTCAGGTTGGGCACGAAGTGGTTGTCCATGACGTCCACGTGCACCGCGTCCGCGTTGCTGATTCTGCGCAGTTCGGCCTCGAGGTTGACGAAGTCGGCGGAAAGGATGCTCGGGTTGATGCAGCACTGGGCCATGGGGTTCCTTGTCGGTTCTGCTGAAGACGGTCTGCTGACGGAGGGGGCTTTTCAGTGCCTCAGTATGGCCCGAAGCTCAGGCCTTTTTGCGGATGAGGGCCAGGAACATGGCGTCGGTTTGGTGCACATGCGGCCAGAGCTGGGCAGTCAGTTCGTGCCCTGCCTCCAGGTGGCCGCCCAGGCTCACGCCGTCCAGCGCGGCCCCGGCGTCCAGCAGTTCGAGGTCGTCCCGCTTGCGCAGCGCGTCGCTGACGACGGCGGTCGTCTCGGCCGGGTGCGGCGAACACGTCACGTACGCCACGACGCCGCCGGGCTTGACGGCCGCCAGGGCCGAGTTGAGCAGTTCACGCTGCAGTGGCCCAAGGTCCGCGAGGTCCTTGGGCGTACGCCGCCAGCGCGATTCGGGACGCCGGCGCAGGGCACCGAGCCCGCTGCAGGGGACGTCGACGAGGACGCGGTCAAAGCTTTCCGCCATTTCGGTTCCGACCTCGCGGCCGTCCCCGGTCCGGACGTTCCAGACGTCGTCCGGCACCGCGGCGAGGGCCTGGCGGACCAGCTTGGCCCGGTGCGGCGCCGGCTCATTGGCCAGGAGCGTGGCGCCCTGCTGCCGGGCGAGGGCGCCGAGCAACGCGGCCTTGCCTCCTGGGCCGGCGCAGAGATCCAGCCAGCGTTCGCCGTCTCCGCGGCCGAGGTCCACGGCCGCCATGGCCCGGGCCACCAGCTGCGAGCCGACATCCTGGACGCGCGTGCTGCCTTCGCGGACTGAGGCGAGCCGGCCGAGGTCGCCTCCGCTGGACAACGCAGATCCTTCCACGAGTTCGCCGGGCGTCGCCCCGCCCTCGAGCGCCTCGTCCAGGCTACCGAGCCCGGGCAGTGCCACCAGGTTCACCACCGGCGCGGCGTTGTCGGCTTCGAGGAGTTCGTCGATTTCCGTGACCGGGCGGCCATGGGCGACGAGGGACTGCCGGAGGGCGCGGACGATCCATTCGGGATGGGCGTAGCGGACCGAGGCGATCCGGGTGCCGTCCTCCTCATCGCTGAGGAGCAGCTCAAGCCACTCCTCAAGGGTGTGGGCGGAGACCTTGCGGAGCACGGCGTTGATGAGGGCCGAGGGCCCGGCGCCGATCACGGCGCGGGCGAGTCCGACGGTCTGGTCCAGGGCGGCGTGCGCGGGAACCCGCATCGCGAGCAGCTGATGGACGCCGATCCGCAGCGCATCCAGGATGGCCGGGTCAACCTGATCCAGCGGCCGGTCCACACACCGGGCCAGGATCGCGTCATAGGTGCCTTGGCCGCGCAGGGCGCCGTAGCTCAGCTCCGTGGCGAATCCGGCGTCGCGCTTGTCCAGCCCGTGGTGCCGGATCCGGGCAGGCAGCACAAGGTTCGCGTACGCGTCCTCGGACGCCACGGCGCGCAGCACTTCGAAGGCGACCAGCCTGGCCGGATCCGCGCGCCGGGTGCGCTGCGAGGGGGCGTTCTCGGTGAAGCTGCGGGGGCCACGGTTGCGTTCCCGGCCCTGCGCATTCCGCTGGCTGCCGGCCTTTTGCCCGCCGCGCTGGGCTGCGTTTTGCCCTCCGCGCTGGGGGCCCTTGCCCCGGCCGCTGCCGCTGGTTCCGGGATCGCTCATTCAAATACCACGCTTTCCAGTGTTGCCTGTCCGCGCGCCCAGTCGGCGGCGGACATCATTTTCTTGCCCGAGGGCTGGATCCGGGTGAGTTCAACCGGGTGCGAGCCGGTTCCCACCAGCACGCTCTTTCCGTCCAGGGCCAGCTGCCCCGGCTGCAGGGCAGCGGCATCCGGGCGCAGGAGGACGGGTTCGACCTTGACCCGTTGCCCGTCCAGGCTGGTCCAGGCGCCGGGTTCGGGGGTGACCCCGCGCGCCCTTCGCCCGAGCGCGAGTGCCGGCTGGCGCCAGTCGAGCCGGCCGTCATCAATGCCGAGTTTCGGCGCCAGACTGACCTCGCCCTGCTGGGGCACCGCCACCGCCCTGCCCGAGTCGACGGCGGACAGCGTCTGGGTCAGCAGCACGGCGCCGCTGTGGGACAGCCGCTCCAAGAGGATGCCCGCGGTGTCATCCGGGCCCACAGTTTCCGTGAGGGTTCCGAAGACGGGGCCGGTGTCCAGTCCTTCCTCCAGGCGGAAGGTGACCGCCCCGCTCACGTCGTCACCGGCGATGATGGCGCGCTGCACGGGCGCCGCTCCGCGCCAGGCCGGGAGCAGGGAGAAGTGCAGATTGATCCAGCCGTGGCGGGGAATGTCCAGGGCTGGCCGCGGAATGAGGCCGCCGTAGGCCACGATCGCTGCGACATCCGGCGCGGTGGCGGCAATCTGGGCGGTGACGTCGGCATCGACCTTGGCCGCGTGGATGACCTTGATGCCGAGCTCGGCGGCGCGGGTTGCGACAGGGGACGGCGTCAGGACCCGTTTGCGGCCCAGGGGTGCGTCCGGGCGGGTGAGGACAGCGACGACCTCGAAGCCGGCCTGGACGAGGGCATCCAGGGACGGTACGGCGACGGCCGGCGTGCCTGCGAAGAGGACCCTCATCCGGCGTTTCCGAAGCTGCCGCCACCAAAACTCGAACCCACCGTCTTGGCGCGCTTCGCCGTCGTCTGCTCCGTGATCGAGTCGTAGTTGGCGTTCCGGATGGCGCGCAGCGCGGTCTTGCGGTCCTCGCCGTCGAGCCGGTCGGTGAACAAAATGCCGTCCAGGTGGTCCGTTTCGTGCTGGAAGCAGCGCGCCAGCATGCCCTCGCCCTCCACTGTGACGGGGTTCCCGTGCCGATCGACGCCTGTGACGCGGGTGGCACGGTGCCGGCGCACGGGGAAGCCCAGGCCGGGGATGGACAGGCACCCTTCAACCTCGTCCGGCTGGAAGTCCTCGCTGTTTTCCAGCACCGGGTTGATGATGTGTCCCTCGACGCCGCCGATGCGGTAGGTGAAGACGCGCAGGCTCACGCCGACCTGGGGCGC
>JAODMV010000057.1 GCA_025464875.1 Arthrobacter sp.
CGCGGTCGCCGCGTTGTGAACATCGTGGCTGCTGCAGCCGCAGAGTAACAACACGTTCTAAATCGGTGGGGCGGGCCATTAGGTCCGCTCCACCGGTGTTTTAACCGCATTACAATCATCTTGGGCCCCTTAAGAGGTTCGAGGAACAGCACTGAGGAGATCCACGTGGCGAGCTTTGTAGACCGGGTAGTACTGCACGTATCCGGCGGTACCGGCGGCCACGGCTGTGTCTCCGTCCACCGGGAGAAATTCAAGCCTCTCGGCGGACCCGACGGCGGTAACGGCGGCAACGGCGGCGACGTCATCCTGCGCGTGGACCCCCAGACCACCACCCTGCTCGACTACCACCACGCACCCCACCGGCACGCCACCAACGGCGGCCCGGGAATGGGCGACTGGCGCGGCGGCAAGAACGGCGAAACCCTCATCCTTCCCGTTCCGGTGGGAACGGTGGTCAAGTCCAAGGGCGGCGAAGTCCTCGCCGACCTGGTGGACGAAGGCGCCGAATACATCGCTGCCGCCGGCGGCATCGGAGGCCTCGGCAACGCTGCGCTGTCCTCACAGAAGCGCCGCGCGCCCGGCTTTGCCCTGCTCGGCATCGAAGGCGAATCCAGCGACATCGTCCTGGAACTGAAGTCCATTGCGGATATCGCGCTGGTCGGCTTCCCGTCGGCCGGCAAGTCCAGCCTCATCGCCGCCATGTCGGCCGCACGCCCCAAGATTGCCGACTACCCCTTCACCACCCTGATCCCGAACCTGGGCGTCGTCCAGGCCGGCGAGGTGCGATTCACCATCGCCGACGTCCCGGGCCTGATCGAGGGCGCCAGCGAAGGCAAGGGCCTCGGCCACCACTTCCTGCGCCACGTCGAGCGCTGCGCTGCCCTGGTGCACGTGCTGGACTGCGGCACGCTCGAGTCGGACCGCGATCCGCTCTCGGACCTGGCCGTCATCGAAGCCGAACTTGAGAAGTACGCCGTGGACATGAGCTACAGCGGAGCAGACGGCGAAGTCGTCCCGTTGAACCACCGCCCCCGCCTCGTTGCCCTGAACAAGGTGGACCTGCCGGACGGCAAGGACATGGCCGAATTCGTGCGCCCGGAGCTTGAGTCCCGCGGTTACCGCGTCTTCGAGATCTCCGCGACCAGCCACGAGGGACTCCGCCAGCTCGGTTTCGCCATGGCCGAAATCGTCAAGGCCGCCCGCGACGAGCTCGCCGCTACCCCGCCGAAGGTGCACGCCCCCGTGCTGCGCCCCCGTGCCGTCAACGAATCCGGCTTCAAGATCCGCCGCGAAGAGAAGAACCTGGAACCGCTGTTCCGCGTCCTGGGCGACAAGCCGGTGCGCTGGGTCAAGCAGACCGACTTCACCAACGAGGAAGCGATCGGCTACCTCGCCGACCGACTCGCCAAGCTCGGCGTCGAAAACGAACTGTTCAAGCAGGGCGCCAAGCCGGGCGACACCGTCGTCATCGGCGAGGACGACGGCGTCGTCTTCGACTGGGAGCCGACCATGATGGCCGGCGCCGAGCTGCTGGCCGCCCCGCGCGGCACCGACGTCCGTTTCGCCGACATCGGCGACCGTCCCACCCGCGGACAGAAGCGCGACGAGCAGATCGAACGCCGCGAGGCCAAGGCCGCCGCCCGCGCCGAACTTGAGGCCGAACGCAAGGCCGGCATCTGGACCGAGTCCGTCAGCGGCCGCCGGGCCGCCAAGCCGCTCAAGGAGAGTGGACTGGGCGAAACGGATGACGAGTAAAACCGTCGTCGCCGCCGGCTCCTCGCTAACACCGGACGGCGCAGTACCGGCCCGGCCGGCACCGGCCCGGCCGGAACCTGACCGGAGTGCGCTGTCCCGCGCCCGCCGGATCGTCGTCAAGGTCGGATCCTCCTCGCTGACCAGCATCAAGGGCGGCATCGCGGAGGAGGCCCTGACGGACCTCGCCGACGCCCTGGCGCGCAAGCGCAATGAAGGCACCGAGATCATCCTGGTGTCCTCCGGGGCGATCGCCGCCGGCCTGGCCCCGCTGGGGCTGGAGAAGCGGCCGCGCGACCTCGCCACCCAGCAGGCCGCCGCGAGCGTGGGCCAGGGCCTCCTGATGGCCCGGTACACCCACGCGTTCGGGGCGCACGGCGTCACCGTCAGCCAGGTCCTCCTGACGGCGGACGACTTCATGCGGCGCAGCCAGCACACCAACGCCTTCCGCGCCCTGGACCGGCTGCTGAACCTCGGCGTCGTCCCGGTGGTCAACGAAAACGACACGGTCGCCACCCACGAGATCCGCTTCGGCGACAACGACCGGCTGGCCGCCCTCGTGGCGCACCTGGTCCGCGCCGACGCACTCGTGCTGCTGTCCGACGTCGACTCGCTCTACGACGGTCCGCCCTCGCACGGCGCGCTGAGGATTCCCCACGTCGCCGGCCCCCATGACCTCGAAGGCGTTTCCATCGGCAGCGCCGGGAAGGCGGGCGTCGGCACCGGGGGGATGCTCACCAAGGTCGAGGCGGCCTCGATCGCCGCGGGCTCGGGCATCCACGCCCTCGTGACGTCCACCGCCAATGCCGCCGCGGCGCTGGCGGGGGAGGACGTGGGGACCTGGTTCTCCGTCAACGGCGCCCGCAAGCCGATCCGGCTCCTCTGGCTGGCCCACCTGGCGTCGGTGCAGGGCACGCTGGTGCTCGACGACGGCGCGGTGACGGCCGTGCGCGACCGCCGCACCTCGCTGCTGCCGGCCGGCATTTCCGCGGTCAGCGGGGAGTTCGAGGCCGGGGACGCCGTCGAGATGGTGTCCGCGGACGGCACCGTGATCGCCCGCGGTCTGGTCAACTACTCTGCCGACGAGCTGCCGCAGATGCTGGGCCGGTCCACTCGGGAACTCGGCCAGGCGCTGGGCCGCGGATATGACCGGGAAGTTGTTCATGTTGACGACCTGGTGCTGATCTAGTCCGCCCGCTCGCCTAAACTTGGAGCATGACTGAGGCCCTGACCCCCCGCCACACCGTGCTTTCCGACGAGCTGGATTCGGAGGACACGAGCGTTGTCCCGGCCGCCCCGGAGACTGAGGCGGAGGCCGCCGCCCCGCTTTCTGCGGCCTCAGGGGCAACGGATGTCGAGGCTGCGGTGCACGCCATCGCCGACCGTTCACGCCACGCCGCCCGCAGGATGGCCCACGCCAACCGTGCGTGGAAGGACCGTGGCCTGCGCGCGATCGGTGCCGCGCTGCTGGAGCACAAGAGCCGGATCCTGGCCGCCAATGCCAAGGACGTCGACGCCGGCCGGGCGAACGGCACCGGCGCCGCCCTGCTGGACCGGCTGACCCTCAACGACAACCGCGTCGCCGCCCTCGCCGCCGCCCTGGAGAACCTCGCTAGCCTGCCCGACCCGGTCGGCAATGTGGTGCGCGGCCAGACCCTCCCCAACGGGCTGCGGCTGCGCCAGATCAACGTGCCCATGGGCGTCGTGGCCGCGATCTATGAGGCGCGCCCCAACGTGACCGTGGACATCGCCGGATTGGCGCTGAAGAGCGGCAACGCCGTGATCCTGCGCGGCGGGTCCGCCGCCGCCGCCACGAACGAAGCCCTGGTCACCATCCTCCGCGACGCCCTGGAATCGGTGGGCCTGCCGGCGGATGCCGTGCAGTCTGTCGACCAGTACGGCCGTGAAGGTGCCACCGTCCTGATGCGCGCCCGCGGCCGGGTAGACGTGCTGATCCCGCGTGGCGGCCGGGAGCTGATCCAGACCGTCGTGACCAACTCCTCGGTGCCGGTCATCGAGACCGGCGAAGGCAACGTCCACATCTTCCTGGATGCCTCCGCGAACGAGGAAATGGCCGTGGACATCCTGCTGAACGCGAAGACGCAGCGGCCGAGCGTCTGCAACACCGTGGAGACGCTGCTGGTGCACTCCGAGTCCACCGTGCTGCCTGCCGTTGCCGCCGCCCTGCGCGCCGCCGGCGTGACGCTGCACGCGGACGAACGGATCCGCGCCGCCCTGCCGGCGTCGATCGCGTCTGTCCCCGCCACCGAGGAGGACTGGGCCACCGAATACATGGACCTAGACCTGGCCGTGGCCATGGTGGACACCCTCGATGACGCCGTGAAGCACATCCGCACCTGGTCCACCGGCCACACCGAGGCCATCCTGACCAACGACCTCGCCAACGCGGAGCGCTTCATCGCCGAGGTCGATTCGGCCGCCGTGATCGTGAACGCGTCCACCCGCTTCACCGACGGCGGCGAGTTGGGCCTCGGCGCCGAGGTGGGGATTTCCACCCAGAAGCTGCACGCCCGCGGTCCCATGGGGCTGACGGAGCTGACCACTACGAAGTGGATTGTGCAGGGCGAGGGCCAGATCAGGGGCTAGCAACGCTGTAACATGGAACGGAAGAACGGAACGGCGGGCACCTCCGCCGTCGGAAATTTTTGAACTCGCTAGGGGAGAACATGCTGTTGCAGCAGACCGCCACATTCGTCGCCGCCGCTGAAGAATCCGGCCATGAACTGGCGCCGCTCTGGGCGGATCCGTGGGTCTTCGGTGCGGTGGTCTTTGCCATCCTTCTCGTCATGATGTTCGTCACGCTGTCCTACTCCAACCTGGGCAGGCGCCACGAGGCCGTCGAGGAGCACTCGGACCCGCACCGCCAGCACCCGAACAAGCACGACCACGGCCAGGGCCACTAATATTTCCGCCACCGTGAAGCAGCGCGACGCCAGTCGCCGCCTGCGGCTGGGTGTGATGGGCGGCACGTTCGATCCGATCCATCACGGCCACCTTGTCGCCGCCAGTGAGGTCGCGGCCAAGTTCGACTTGGACGAAGTCGTGTTTGTGCCTACCGGCCAGCCCTGGCAAAAGACGGCCAAGAAAGTCAGCGAGCCCGAGCACCGGTACCTGATGACGGTTATCGCCACGGCCTCGAACCCGAGCTTCACCGTCAGCCGGGTGGACGTGGACCGGCCGGGTCCCACCTACACGATTGACACGCTGCGTGACCTGCGCACGCTCCGCCCGGATGC
>JAODMV010000071.1 GCA_025464875.1 Arthrobacter sp.
CCCTCCGGCAGCCACTGGAGAGCGGCGAGCTGGTCATTCACCGTTCCGCCGGCACCGCCGCCTATCCTGCACGGTTCCAGCTGGTCCTCGCCGCCAACCCGTGTCCCTGCGGCAAGGCCTCGGGCAAGGGGCTGGACTGTACCTGCACGCCCACGATGCGGCGGCGCTATCTGGCCCGCCTGTCCGGGCCGCTGCTGGACAGGGTGGATATCCAGTTGCAGGTGGAACGGGTGTCATTGGCTGATTTCGGCCAGCCCGGTGAGGAGGAGGACACCGACACGATCGCCGGGCGGGTCCGTGCCGCCCGGGACCGCCAGCTGGAACGGCTGTTGCCGCTGGGGATGGAGACCAACTCTCACGTGCCCGGGCGTGTGTTGCGCGGCGCCCTGCGGCTCGCCGCACCCACCACCCGCATCCTGGACCGTGCCTTGGAGCGCGGAGTGCTCACCGCCCGCGGCTATGACCGGGTGCTGCGCCTGGCCTGGACGCTGGCAGACCTTTCCCCGCGGGACGCCCCGGACGCGGACGACATCGGGCAGGCGCTCGGTCTCCGGCAAGCCGCCGTCGCCGCCCTGTGAGCTGCACATGCGCGCCCCGCCAACAGCAGGAACAGGCCCCCGCCCCGACCGAGCGCGCAACCCCGGAAAGCCGCGAAAACGATCAGCCATGCGAAAGGACATCACTCATGAGGGATGACGAAAGGACCGCCCGGGCCGCCCTGTCCCGCCTATTCGAGCCGCAGGACGCCGCGGGTCTCGCGCTTGTGCGCGCTGCCGGGGCCGAGGATGCGCTGAGGATAGCGAGCGGCGAGATCAGCGCGGGGTCCGGGCTGGAGCGGGAGATGGCCGGGGCGCTGGAAGACAGCGGGGCCGGCGGTGGCTGGACGGGCCTGGGTGAGGCCTTGAAGCGCTGGGCGCCCCGTGTCCCGGATCTGGCGCCGGCCCGGGACCTCGCCACGATGCAGCGGCTCGGCGGCCGCATGATCATCCCCGCGGATGAACTGTGGCCCCGGCAGCTGTCGGACCTCGGCCTCCAGGAGCCGCTGTGTCTGTGGTGGCGGGGCATCGAGCAGGAGCTGCCTCCGCCCGCGAAAGCTGTCGCCTTGGTGGGCTCCCGGGACAGCACCTCCTATGGCTCGTCCGTGGCAGCTGATCTTGCCTACTCGCTGGCGCAGTGCGGCTTCACCGTCGTTTCCGGCGGCGCCTACGGAATCGACGCCCACGCCCATCGGGCTGCTTTGGCGGGAAGCGCGGAAGGCCTGCCCACGATCGCTGTCATGGCCGGGGGAGTGGACAGGTTCTACCCCTCTGGGAACGAGGACCTGCTGCGGGCCGTCGCGAACCAGGGGGCCGTCCTGGCCGAGGTGCCGCCGGGTTCGGCGCCGACCCGCTACCGCTTCCTGCAGCGGAACAGGCTCATCGCCGCGCTGGCTTCCGTCACGGTGGTCGTCGAGGCCCGGTGGCGGTCGGGGGCCCTCAACACGGCCCACCACGCGGAAAGCCTGGGCCGGGCCGTCGGTGCCGTCCCGGGTTCCGTCCACAGCGCCAATTCCGCCGGCTGCCACCGCCTGCTCCGGGAAGGCGGGGCGGTCTGCGTCACCGATCCGGGGGAGATCGCGGAGCTGGCCTCGCCGAGCGGCGACTGCCTGCCCGAGGAAAAGACCGGCAGGGTGGAGGTCCACGACGGCCTGGCCCTGGAAGACCTGATCCTGCTGGATGCCCTTCCCTTGCGGACCACCAGTTCGGTCGAGAAGCTGACGGCGGTCGCGGGGCTGAGTCCGGACTCGGTCCGGGCCGGGCTGGGCCGGCTCGGGCTGCTGGGCCTGGCCGAGTCCCACCGGGGCGGCTGGAAGCGGTCCGGGAAAGCAGGCTGACCCCCGGTGGTGAAGCGGCACCGCCGCGGCTCGCCGTCGGGCTCCCTGATTGCCCGGCGAATACTGCGAGAGTAGGGGAGTGTCTACCCAGCAACTCCCGCCCGCACTGGCCAGCGCAGCCCACGGCTTCGGCCGCTACCTGGAGGCGGAACGCGGCCGTTCGGCCCACACCGTGCGCGCCTACCTCTCGGACGTGGGAAGCCTGCTGGGGCAGGCGGCCGCGGAAGGGGTCGAGGATCTGGCCGGACTGGAGCTCGGCACCCTGCGGCGCTGGCTCGGCTCCCAGAGCGAGTCGGGCATGTCCCGCGCCACCCTGGCCCGCCGCGCCGCGACCGCCCGGGCCTTCACCGCCTGGGCCGTGCGCGAGGAACTGATCGAGGCGGACCCCGCCCTGCGCCTGAAGGCCCCCAAGCTGGAGAAGTCCCTGCCCGGCGTCCTGCACCAGCAGCAGGTCCTGCGGCTCGTCGAAGGGGCGGAATCCGCGGCGGTCGATGGGGAACCGCTGGCCCTCCGGAACCGGGCCCTGCTTGAACTGCTCTACGCCACGGGCATCCGGGTCGGGGAGCTGGCCGGCATGGACGTGGACGATCTCGATCCGGACCGCAGGACCCTGCGCGTGCTCGGCAAGGGCAACAAGGAGCGCACGGTGCCCTACGGCCTGCCGGCGGCGCTCGCCGTCGACGACTGGCTCCGCCGCGGCCGGCCGGCGCTGGCCACGGCCTCGAGCGGCCCCGCGCTCTTCCTGGGCGTCCGGGGCAAACGGGTCGACCAGCGCCAGGTCCGCAGCGTGGTCAAGGGGATGCTGGAGGGACTGGGGGACACCGCCGCCACGGGACCCCACGCCCTGCGGCACTCGGCGGCGACCCACTTGCTCGACGGCGGCGCGGACCTGCGCGCGGTGCAGGAGATCCTGGGCCACAGCAGCTTGGCCACCACCCAGATCTACACCCACGTCTCGGTCGAGCGGCTTCGGCAGAGCTACCAGCAAGCTCACCCCCGGGCCTGAAAAATGCGCTGAAACTGCGCTGAAACTGCGCTGAAATCGCCGTGAAACTGCCCTTAACACGCCCCGCGGCCCGCGGCCGGAATCCGGAACGGCGCGCCAGAAAAGACGCGCCGAATTGCGCTGGCGTAATGAGGAGGCGTACGGCAGAATGAGACTCACGCCCGGGAAGCTTCAAGTTTTTCGCTTGAGGCTGGTGCGCTTGTGTCTCGGCTTAGAAACCCGCGGTAACTTATCCCGGCATTAACTTAATAGTCTGGCAAGGACCACCGGCACCATCGCGGACCGCGCAACAGGCAGACATTCAGGCAGAGGTCGTTGGGGAAGACGTACCTACAGCTATGGAGGATGGAATGTCTGTTGCACTGACCCGCGGTGTGTTGTTCGTTCACTCGGCCCCGACTGCCCTGTGCCCCCACGTTGAGTGGGCCA
>JAODMV010000110.1 GCA_025464875.1 Arthrobacter sp.
ACAGGCACCCTTCAACCTCGTCCGGCTGGAAGTCCTCGCTGTTTTCCAGCACCGGGTTGATGATGTGTCCCTCGACGCCGCCGATGCGGTAGGTGAAGACGCGCAGGCTCACGCCGACCTGGGGCGCGGCCAGGCCTGCGCCCTCGACGTCCTCCATCGTTTCGGTCATATCGGCCACGAGCTTCGCCAATTCAGGCCCGAACTCCGTCACGGGATCGGCAACTGTGCGCAGCACAGGATCCCCGATGATACGGATATTCAAAATGGCCATGTGCAATCTGTCCTCACGGTCGGCAGCTACGGGATCCAGTCCAGTTTAGTTGCAGCTGCCCGCTTCGCAGACGCCGCCGGCGGATCCGCCTGGGTGGGGCCGAGCGGCACCCGGTTACCGCCCCACGTCAGCGGAATTGAACGCCGCATGTCGCCGTTCCTAAAATGTCACACCCCTTGGGCAGACTATAACCATGGAAGCCGTTAGGGATTTCCTCCCGTTCCAGGACACGGACCTAGACACGGACCACAGCGCAGGCAAGGACCACGGCGCAGGCACTGCCCGGGTTCAGCACCCTGACGTGGACGGCGCCCTCACGACGCTCCACGGAGTGAGCTCGACGGCGGTAGAAGATGCGGCGTTCTGGGGATTCCAGGCTGCGTCTGACTTCGCCGGCCAGGTGGAAGAACTCTCCCGGACGGTGGAGTATCTGCAGCTCGTGGCGGCCGCCGCCGTGGACCGGGCCAGGAAAGAATCAGCGGCGGCGGCTGCGACGGTGAGGACGTCCTGGACCACTGGCTGGCGGGACAGCTCAAGCGGTAGCGAGGCCGGTAGTCCGGGCGCTGCTACGGGGACCGGGGCGATGTCCGGGGCAGTCGACGGTGCGCCTGGCCCCGAAGACTCCCCGGTTCCCGCGGCTACCTCGACTGGCTCAGGTGCCGCAGGTGCCGCCGATGACGGCTACCGCAACACAAGCGAGTTCCTGCGCACTCGCCTGCGGATCAGCGCTTCCGAGGCCCGGCGCAGGCTCCGCCTCGCCGAAGGCCTCCTGCCGCGGCTGGGACTCGGCGGCCAGCAACTGCCTCCTACGCATGCGGAACTCGGCGTTGCCGTCGCGTCCGGAGAGGTGGCTACCCGGGCCGCTACCCTCATCACCGTCGCACTGGACCGCGTCCGGCATGCGTGCGACGCCGAGGCCGCCGGCCGGATGGAGCACGCCCTGACGCGCACCGCCGCCGAGAACGATGAGGATTTCCTAGTACGCGTCGTCCGGAGCTGGACCGACGCGATGGACCAGGACGGCGCCGAGCCCTCGGAAGAGTTGCTGCGTCAGCTCCAGGGCGCCTTCATCCGCCGGCCCCGCCACGGCCTTCACCATGTCGAGATCTTCGCGACCGCCGAACAGTTCGAACACCTCCTCACCGTCATGAACACGGCCACCAATCCAAGAACCAGCACCGTGGAGCGGCAGCAGCTCGGGGCAGGCAGTTACGCTTCCCCGGACGCCCGTGCTGACGGGGAAGGCCGTACTGACGGGGAAGGCCGTGCTGACGCGGACGCCCGTGCTGACGGGGAATCCGCGGCCATTCCGGCTACATCAGGTGTTTCCGCTGCCGGTGAATTCATCGTCGTTTCCGCTGACGACCCCGCTGCCGCGGCCCTGGACCTCCGATCGCGGCCGCAGAAATTGCTCGACGGCCTGGTCGGCGCCTGCAAGGTCGCCCTCACGGCCAGCTCACTACCGGTCACGGGAGGACTGCGCCCTCAGATCATGGTCACCATCGACTACCGAGACCTGCTCACCCGGCTCGGAGAGGCTGACACCGCGTCGGGGACTGCGTCGGCGGCGGGGCGGACACCGGCACAAACAGGAACTCTGATGTTCACCGGACCCATCACCGCGTCCACGGTCCGGAAGATCGCCTGCGATGCAGACATCATCCCGGTCCTCCTCGGCGGTGAAGGCCGGATTCTGGATATCGGTCGTGCGTCACGGATCTTTCCGCCGCACATCCGCAAAGCCATCGCCGCCCGCGACAAGGGCTGCGCCTTTCCTGGCTGCACCATCCCGGCACCCTGGTGCGAAGCCCACCACATCAGCTATTGGTCCCGTGGCGGCACCTCCGGAACAGACAACGGGACCCTGCTCTGTTCACATCACCACCACGTGATCCACAAAGAACAGTGGACCGTCGAGACCCGCACCGGCATACCGTGGTTCATCCCGCCACCGCACGTGGACCCCCGGCAACGACCCCGACGAAACTACTACTTCCGGCCGGCAGATCTCCCCACGGCCGCGTGACGGCGGCCCTGGGTAAGGCGACGGCGGCATGGAACCGCGCGGAGGCTCGTGGCCCCGAAGTTCCCAGTCCCGAACCGGACGAACTCAGCGGCTGACGGGCGGCGCCAGCGGGAGCAGCGCGGTGCCGGCCGTGGCGGTGTCTGCCGACATCTCCCAGACGCGGCGGAGCGCACAGAACTTCCACCAGTGGTGCTTGAGGACGTCCGGGTT
>JAODMV010000117.1 GCA_025464875.1 Arthrobacter sp.
ACCTCCGCCTGACGCCGCTGATGGCGCCGGAGGAGATCGACGAGGCGGCCCGCCGGACACCTTCCTACCGGGCCCCGGGGCAATAGCGGCTACCCCTGCCGGACGGCGGGAGTCCGGTCTGAGTCCCGCCTCGGGCACTTGTTTTCCCTGTTGAGGGGCGTGTAAGCCTCTGAGTGTGCACTAATTGCGTTGTGCGGCCCCGCCGCCCGAGTTCCTGCCCCGGCCGGGGAATGGTGAGCGCATCGACTCCTTCGGCGGTTACCAGCGCCAGTGCCGAGGGCAGTCGGAGTGGGACAAAGTGGCATCACTTCGCCGCAGCGTCATCGTTTTGATCACGGTCCTGGGAATGTCCGGTCTCGGCGCTGATTAGCGCATTCGGCGGGTGATCCGTCACGAAGACTTCCCCTTAGACGGGTCAACGCGCCACCGTGCGGTGACCCGCATCAAGGCGGCGCGTCCAGCCGCGCGAGTCGAGATATTCGAGCAGCGGAACCGCCACCCGTCGTGTTGTTCCCAGCGCCTGGCGTGCCTGGCTCGTGGTGAAGGGCTGCTCCAAGCGGGCCAGCTCGCGCATGGCAAAGGCCGGCGCCGTAGGCAGTAGCACCACCCCGTCGCGCAACCGCAGCAAGCGCCCGGTGCGCTCGGCGGCAGCCAGCTCGCGGACGCCCAAGCCCAGCGCGGCCAGCTCATCGGCTTCCGGGGCATGGAACGCGTCTGCGGCAAGCCTGCGTTCCAACTCGGCCACCGCGGACCCGACGGCGCCAAGGTTGGCATGGCTGCCGGGCAGCCGGACGTGGCCGCCCTCCTGTTCTAGACCTGCATCGCGCACGACGGGGGCAAGGAGCCTCTCATCGGGCAGCTGGAGCAGGTCCCGTGCCGCACCCTGGGAAAGGCCCGGTGCCAAGGGATCGCGCTCCTGCAGCGCCTCGAGCGCCGTGCGCAGCCGATGCTGCCATGCCTCGAAGACGGGAGCATGCACCCACCAATCGCCGAAAACCAGGACACCGGCGGGCGCCTCCGCGTCGTGCGCAGACAGCAGCCCGAGCCGACGCAGGTGTTGTTCCTGCACCGCCCCGCGGCCTGCAACTTCACCCAGCACGTCTCCGCCGGCATCCAGGCCTGCGAGCCGCTCCGCCCAGTGGAGGCTGTCGCCGCGCCGCCGCAAGGCCGGGGGATCGGCGTCGAGGATCTGTGCGCCGCCCAGCACCGAGCGGCTCCCGGGGTCCCGCAACACCAGACGGTCCCCGAGAACGAGCGGCAGGCGCCTGTCGAGGACGAGCCGGGCGTGGTCGGCACCAAAGGGACGCAGCCGGGCTGGCACGGCCGCAGTGCCGGCATGCACCATGAGCTGCTCCGGCACATCCGTGTAGGCCACGCCGGTAATGCGGTGGATGCCCAGAACGCCCGTGATGGGCCACGCCTCGGGGGTAAGCAGCGCGTCGCCGCGGCGGACGTCGGCGGCGGAAACGTCACGCAGGTTCAGTGCCACCCGGTTGACCGGCCCCAGCGAGGAGTAGGAGGTGTCGCGGCTTTGCAGGCCACGGACCACGACGGGCCGCGAACCATCGTGGCCGAGCAGCTGCAGCCGGTCACCCTGAACGAGCGTTCCCGCTGCCAGTGTTCCGGTCACGACCGTTCCGGAACCGGTGATGGTAAACGAGCGGTCCACCCACAACCGGAGCCGCCCCGTGGTGGTGGGGGGCGGCACTCCGGCCAGTACGCCGTCGAGCGTGGCACGCAATTCGGCCAGGCCGGTACCCTTGGTGGCAGACACAGCAACTGCGGGCGCGTTCTGCAGGCCTGTTCCGGCCAGCTCTCGGCGGGTCCGGGCGAGCACGTCGCCAACCCGCCCGGGCGCCGCCCGGTCGACCCGGCTGAGGACCACGACGCCGTACTCAATTCCCAGGGCAGCGACGGCGTCCCGGTGGTCGCTTGACTGCGCCTGCCAGCCCTCATCGGCAGCGACGACGAAGCAGACGACGGGCGCAGGCCCGATTCCGGCAACCATGTTGCCGAGGAAGCGTTCGTGGCCCGGTACATCCACGAAGGCGACATCCTGCCCGGACGGCAACGTGGTCCAGGCAAAACCCAAGTCGATGGTCAGCCCGCGGCGCCGCTCTTCCTCCCAACGGTCCGGCTCCATGCCGGTAAGCGCGCGCACCAGCGTGCTCTTACCGGAATCGACATGTCCGGCGGTGGCCACGACATGCACTGCTCAGCCCGCCCTGCCGGCATCCGCACGGTCGAGGGTTGCCAGGGCGTGGCGTACCGCGTCGAGAATCCGGTCATCGTCCCCTTCGGGCACGCAGCGCAGATCGAGCAGGCAGGAGCCGTCGTGGACGCGCGGGAGCACGGCCGGGTCACCGGTACGCAAGGGGCCCGCGAGCGCTTCGGGGAGCCGGAGCGCCCATCCCGGCAGGGCAACACCGGGTGCTCCGCCGCCGCCGACCCGGCCTTCGTGGGCGACGACAGGCACCCGGAGGGCCTCGGCGAGCCGGTCGGTACGGCTCCGCAGCGCTCCCAGGTCCGCGTGCAACGCCTGGACAACCGGCGGTGGTCCGCCCGCGACCGTGGCCTCCAGCGCGGCGAGGGCAAGTTTGTCGGCCCGGACGGCACGTGCAAGCGGGTGGCGTGCCAACCGGGTGATCACCTCCGCGCGACCGAGCAGCAAACCGGCCTGCGGTCCGCCCAGCAGTTTGTCGCCGCTGGCGATGACGACGTCGGCCCCGCTGGCCAACGCGGTGGCCGCATCCGGTTCTTCGGGCAGGTGCGGATCGGGCGCCAGCAGTCCGCTGCCCAGGTCGGCCACGAGTGTAACTCCGTGCGCCGCGGTCAGCGAGCTCAGTTCGCCCAGTGGAACAGCGGAGGTGAATCCGTCGACGCGGAAGTTGCTTGGGTGGACCTTGAGGACGCAGCCGGTGGCCGGTCCGAGGGCGTTGGCGTAGTCCCGCAGGTGCGTCCGGTTGGTCGTGCCCACCTCGTGCAGCGTCGCGCCGGTCGATTCGATCAGGTCCGGCAGCCGGAAACCGGCACCGATCTCAATCAGCTCCCCGCGGCTCACCACCACCTCCCGGCCGGCGGCGAGGGCTGTGGTGGCCAGCACCAGCGCGGCAGCCCCGTTGTTGACCACCAGCGCGTCCTCGGCAGCGGGACAGGCGGCGAGCAATGCAGCCCGGGCACCGGCGCCGCGGCGGGCGCGGCTGCCGGTTGCCAGGTCCAGCTCCACGTCGACGTAGCCGCTGGCTGCGACAAGTGCTTCAACCGCACCCGCCGAAAGCGGGGCGCGACCGAGGTTGGTATGGACGATGACGCCGGTTGCGTTGAGCACCGGGCGCAGGGTTGTCGCCGTACACGCAGCGACGGCGGCCAGCAGGGCCGGTTCCACCTGGCCGGGAGCGAGCTCCCCGCGCCGC
>JAODMV010000124.1 GCA_025464875.1 Arthrobacter sp.
CAGCTTCCTGGGCGTGGGCAATATGCCAGCCGGCGAAGTTGCTGCTACCGGAGTACAGGATCTTGCCCTGCTGCACCGCGACGTCGATCGCCTGCCAGATCTCGTCCCAAGGAGTGCTTCGGTCCACGTGGTGGAACTGGTAGAGGTCGATGTAGTCCGTCTGCAGCCTCTTCAAGCTCGCGTCCAGTGCCCTGCGGATGTTCAACGCCGACAGCTTGGATTCGTTGGGCCGATCGGTCATGGTGCCATAGAGCTTGGTGGCGAGCACGGTGCGTTCACGGCGCTCGCCGCCCTTGGCGAACCAGCGGCCCAGAATTTCCTCCGTCCAGCCCCTGCGCCCCGGCCCGCCGTAGACATTGGCGGTGTCGAAGAAATTGATGCCGGCTTCCTGCGCCGAATCCATGATGGCGTGGGCGTCCGCCTCTTCGGTCTGCGGGCCGAAGTTCATGGTGCCCAGACAGAGGCGGGAGACGGTCAGGCCGGAGCGGCCCAGATGGGTATACCGCAAGCGATTCTCCTCGATTCCTATGCCTGGGCCGCCCCGCACTTGGCTGTGCCGTGCTGCGCGGTCTCCGGCCGGCCCGAGCCGCCGGCCAGGCGGAGGACCGGCACTCCGGAGACGGACGTCAGCGTTCCAGGCGGAACCCGAGCTTGATGGTCACCTGCCAGTCGGCCACTTCACCGTTTGCAAGATGGCCGCGGATTTCCTTGACCTCGAACCAGTCAAGGTTCCGCAGGGTCTTCGCGGCCTCGGCAATTCCGTTCCGGACGGCAGCGTCGACCCCCTCATTCGAGGTTCCGACAATTTCAGAAATGCTGTAGGTGTGATTAGACAACTTCGCTCCTCGTGATCGCCATCGATACCCGGCTGTGGGCCGTTCCTGCAGACTAGCCGACGGAATCCGGCCGGACTAGGGTGCCGGGGCGGCGCCGGCCCCCGGGAACCCGAGGACGGGCCCGGGCGCGGGGCGCTTGGCCGCCAGGGGCATGTCGTCGGCGCGTGGCCGGACGCGGCTCACCATCCAGGGGACCAGATAGTGCGTTACCCAGGCCAGGTCGCCGGCCCTGGTGTCCCGCCAGGTGCCGGCGGGGAGGGGTGGGGGTTCCAGCGGCAGCAGGTTATGGGGAACGTTCAGCGTGTCCAGCACCATCGTGGCGATGGTGCGGTGGCCCAGCGGCGAAAAGTGCAGGCGGTCCGGGTCCCACATCTGGGGGTCGGTCAACCGCCGTAGCGCCCACAGGTCGGCGATGACGGCGCCGTGCCGCGTGGCGATCGTGCGGATGTTCTCGTTGAAGACGGCGACCTTCCCGCGGGTGTGGCCGAGCAGGGGCGTCTGGCCCCAGTCCGGACCGGTGAAGAGCACGACAGTGGCGCCCGTGCCGCGGAGCAGGGCCACGGTTGCGTCGAGGGGTACGGCCATCCGGTCGGGATCGCCCCGGTGGAACACGAGGTCGTTCCCTCCGGCTGAGAGCGTGACCAGATCGGGGTCCAGATCCATGGCCGGACCCAGCTGCTGATCGATGATCTGGCGCAACACGAGGCCGCTGACAGCGAGGTTTGCGTAGCCGAAATCGCTGCGTCCCTCGCCCAGCTCCTCGGCGACGCGGTCCGCCCAGCCGCGGATGCCGCCGGGGCTGAACGGGTCCGGATCCCCGATCCCGGCGGTGAACGAGTCCCCCATCGCGACATACCGGTTCCATCGACCCGCGGCAGGCCCGGTGACGCCCGCGGGACCGGTGGTGCCGGTAGGGCCGGCGCCCGGCTCCCATAAGCTGGCAGCGTTCACATCCCAAGCAATACGCCGATAACGCGGCCTGCGCTAGGTCCTTAGTGCCCTAGCGCCGCGGACGCCGGGTCCGCTGCGGACCGGGTGTGGTGCATCAGCAGGCTGGGCGGCGTCAGGGGCTCCGGTCCGCCAGGACGTAGGTCTTCAGGTCGTCGAGGGTCTGTTGCATGTGCGCGTCCATTGCGTCGCGGGCACGGTGGGGGTCGCGCGACTCGAGCGCCTCCACAATGCTCTGATGCTGCCCGATCGCGTGCTCCTGGATTTCCGGCACCTTGGAGGTCTCCGTGCGGCGCTTTTCCAGGACCCGGTGCAGCGGTTCGAACAGTACCGCGACAAAAACGTTTTCGGAGGCCTGCAGGATGAGGTCGTGGAATGCCAGGTCCGCTTCCACGAAGGCCGCGACATCGTTGTTGCCGTGGGCCAGCCGCATCGTTTCCACGCATCCGTGGAGGCTTTCGAGGTCCGCGTCGTCGATCCGCCCGGCCGCGAGCTCGCAGGCGCCGGATTCCAGCATCCGGCGGAGCTCGATCAGCTGAATCGCGGCGGAGGCATCGTTCTTGCCTTCGGAGGCTGCGCGCAGTACTGCCTCGAGGGAGGCCCAGCGGTTCAACGGGTTCACAAAGGTTCCCCGGCCGCGCTCCACACTGAGGATCCTCTGGGCCTCCAGGGTCTTCATCGCCTCACGCACAGTCATCCGGCTGACTTCGTGCCGGGCGCTGAGCTCAAGCTCCCCGGGGACGCTGGTTCCCGGCGGAAACTCGCCCGAAATGATCCGGTCCAGCAGCTCATCCGCCACCACGCCGACCAATGATTTTCTAGCCAATTTTCCCCGTCCGGGGCGCCGGTACAGCTTGAGGGTCAAGTCTACTTGCGCGCCTTTGTGCCTTATGCCACACTATCACCAGATATAAGATGTCAGACATCTTACAAATCGAGATGTGCCACTGACAGATGTACCACTGACCCAGACACGATGGAGTGCAAAGTGCCCCTTGAAGCAGACCTGCTGGCCGCTTTCCCGGCGGAGGTACAGATCCCGGCCCAGCTCGTGGCGGACAGCGTGGCCGCGTCATCCGAGGATTCGCCGCGGATCCTCGTGGTTCTGGACGACGATCCGACGGGTACCCAGTCCGTGGCGGACCTGCCCGTTCTCACCCGCTGGGACGTGACGGACTTCGCCTGGGCCTTCAGCCAGAAGATCAACGGCCAACGACCGCGCGCCGTCTACGTGCTGACCAACACGCGCAGCCTGGACCCGGCTGAGGCAGCCGCCCGCAACGAGGAAGTGGTCCGGAACGCCCTGGCGGCGGCAGCGGAGGTCCCGAGCGGTGACGGTTCCAGGCTGCGCCCGAGCTTCGTCAGCCGCAGCGATTCCACCCTCCGCGGCCACTATCCCCTGGAACCCGACGTCATCGCGGCCACCGTCGCCGCCGTGAGCGGCGAAGTGACGGACGGCGTCGTGCTTGTCCCTGCGTTCCCCGATGCCGGCCGGGTAACTATCGGCGGCGTGCACTACATGCGTGGCGCAGGTGAAAACCGCGGGCAACTCACGCCGGTGGCCGAGACGGAATTCGCCAGGGACGCCAGCTTCGGTTTCGCGAACTCGGAGATGGCCAAGTACGTGGAGGAGAAGTCGCAGGGCCGCTTTGCCGCAGACTCGGTGATCGTCCTGGACCTGAACATCATCCGGGCGTCTGCCGACGCCATCGCCGACGCCATCGACGCCGCCACGGACTCCACTCCGATCGTGGCGGACGTCGTCACCGAGAACGATCTCCGCGCCCTAGCCTTGGGCCTGGAGGAAGCCGAACGCCGTGGCAAGAAACTGCTGTACCGCGTGGGCCCGCCGTTCGTTCGTGGCCGGATCGGCCAGGAAATCCGCACCGAGCTCACCGGCGAAGAAGCATTCGCCAACCACACGCCGTCCGAGGCGGGCGGCCTGATCGTCGTCGGCTCGCACGTAGGCGTCACCACGCGCCAGCTCAACATCCTCACCGCGCAGCATGGCGCTGCGCGCATCGTGGAGATCAACGTCGAGAAGCTCCTCGGCGGTGCCGCTGAGGGCTACCTCGACCAAACGGTCGACACCGTGGTGGAGGCCCTGCGCAGCAGCGACGTGATCGTCCACACCAGCCGCCTGCTCATCAAGGCCGGCGACGCCGCCGAGAGCCTGCGGATCGCACGCACGGTGTCCGCGGCCGTCGTCGCGGTAGTGAACCGCACGCTCAAGACCTTTCCGCCGCGCTTTGTGATCGCCAAGGGGGGCATCACTTCCTCGGATGTCGCCGCGCACGGCTTGGAGATCCGGCACGCGATTGTCCGGGGCCCTATGCTCCCGGGCATCGTGAGCCTATGGGAACCGGTAGGCGGCCCCGCCGCGGGCATCCCGTACATCGTTTTTGCAGGCAATGTGGGCGATGACGAGTCCCTGGCCCGGGTCACCCGCAAGCTCAGCAACCGGTGGCCGAGCCTGACGACGCCCTGATTCCGGCCGGCACGATCACCGAACCCCTCGATCACCGAAGCTCTCAATCAGCGAAACAACACGCCATTTCAACGGAGAAATCATGACCGAAAACTACAAAGTCACCGTCCTGGGCCTCGGAGCCATGGGGCTGCCGATGGCCGCCCGACTGGCCACCCAGCTGAGCGTCCACGGCTTCGACATCGCCGAACCCCGCCTCAAACTCGCAGAAGAAGCAGGCGTGCGCACCTTCGCCTCCGCCCGTGACGCGGCCGAGGACACGGACGCCTTGCTGCTTGCCGTGCGCAATGGCGAGCAGCTCAACGACGTCCTGTTCGGCGAGAACGGCGTGGCCTCGGTGCTGAAGCCGGGCGCCGTCGTCATCCTGACCAGCACGGTGGGCACCGAAGCCATCCCCGAAACAGTCGCCCGCCTGGCCGAATTCGGCGTCGCGCTGGTTGACGCGCCGCTCTCCGGCGGCCCCAAGCGCGCCGGCGAAGGCGACCTGTTGATCGTCGTGGGGGCCGAACCCTCCGCCTTTGAGGCCGCCCGGCCGGTCCTCGGACTGCTCGCTTCCACCCTCACCGTGGTGGGGGACAAGCCCGGCGACGGGCAGGCCCTCAAGACCGTCAACCAGCTGCTCTGCGGCATCCACATCGCCGCCGCCGCTGAGGCCCTGGCCCTGGCCGACGCGATGGGCCTGGACCAGGCCAAGACCCTCGCCGCCCTCGAAGCCGGCGCCGCCGGCTCCTTCATGCTCTCCAACCGCGGCCCGCGCATCCTCGAGGCCTATAACGAGGGGGGCGCGGAAGTCCTCAGCCGCCTGGACATCTTCGTTAAAGACATGGGAATCGTCGGCAAGGCAGCGCGCGCCGCCGGCCTCGCCGCTCCCGTCGCCGCCGCCGCCGAACAGCTTTACCTTCTGGGACAGGCCCAGGGCCTCGCCGCCGCGGACGACTCCGCGGTCATCAAGGTCGTAGCACCCACTAAGCGCACCGCTTAAGTACCCACCCAGATACGACGACGGCGATCGCATCAGCAGTCGTCGTTCGCCCGAACACGCCCACGCAGAAATAGCCCGCGCCCGATGGCCGGGCTTCCGGAAGACCGGCTAGTCAAAGGAGACATCCGTCATGACCCCCCTGATCAACTCGCTGATGGTGCGGGCGGCCGACGCCCCCGTCATCAAACCCGCCGTGGAGCTGGGTACTCCGCTGCTGCTCACCATCGCGGCCATCGGCATCGCCGTCCTCCTGGTGATGATCATCCGCTTCAAGATCCAGGCCTTTGTGGCCCTGCTGACCGTCAGCATCCTGGTGGCCGTGGCCGCCCAGATCCCGCTCAAGGACGTGTTCACCGTGGTAGCCAACGGCGTGGGTGGGACCATGGGCAAAGTGGCCCTGCTGATCGCCCTCGGCGCGGTCCTCGGCCGGATGATCGAGGTCTCCGGGGGCGTCCAGTCGCTGGCCGCGCACTTCACCGCGAAGCTCGGCTCCAAGCGTGTGGCCGTGGCGCTCACCGCTGTCGGCTTCCTTGTCGCCATCCCCGTGTTCTTCGAGGTGGGCATCATCGTACTGGTGCCCATCGTCTACGCCTTCTCCAAGATCGCCAACGTCCACCCCGTCAAGTTCGGCCTTCCGATGGCGGGCATCATGCTGGCTATCCACGTCGCCGTACCGCCGCACCCGGGCATCGTTGCGGGAGCCGGCGTGTTCGGCGCCGACATCGGTCTCATCACCCTCATCTCGCTGCTCATCTGCATCCCGCTTGGCTTCCTGTCCTACTGGGTGGCCAGCATCATGAACCGCAAGGACTACGAGCTCCTCCCGTCCGTCAGGGCCCAGGTGGAAGAATTTGGTTCCGACTCCCTGGTGCGTGCCGGCCACCCCGGCCCCGGGCACCACGCCATTGCTCCGCCGCGTCCGGCCCTGATCATCTTCCTCATCGCCGCCCCGATCGTGCAGATCCTCATCGGCACCCTGGGTACCCTCACCATTCCCAAGGACAACGGCTGGTACGGCCTCGCAGCATTCATCGGCAACCCGTTCTTCGCCCTTCTTGTGGCAGTGGCGCTCTCCTTCTTCCTGCTGGCCGTACGCCGCCACTGGTCGCTCAAGGAAACCGGCGAGATCTTCGAAGGCGCGCTGCCTCCCATCGCGTCGATCCTGATGGTGGTTGCCGCCGGCGGTGTGTTCGGCGAGGTCCTGCGGACTTCCGGAATCGGTGCCGCCCTGTCCCAGACGCTGGACCAGCTGGGCCTGCCCGTCATCGTCTTGGGCTTCGTCATCTCCCTGGCGCTGCGCGCCGCCCAGGGTTCTGCCACGGTTGCCATCGTTACCACCACGGGGCTGCTGACCTCCGCCGTGCTGGAAGGCGGCTACTCGCCGGCCCAGATCGCCGTGATCGTAATCGCCATCGGTTTCGGTTCGCTGGGCCTGTCCCACGTGACCGACGCCGGATTCTGGACCGTGGTGCGCTACTACGGCCTCACCGTCTCCGATGGCCTCAAGACCTGGACCGTCCTCACCACCATCCTCGGCTTCGCCGGGTTCGTCCTGACCTTCGGAGCCTGGATCCTCGTGGGAGGCCTGGGCGTCTGATGCGCACCCGACTCGACACCCTGGTTGTCTCAGCCCTCCAGCAGGGCTCGGCCGTGCCCGCCTTCACCTGCTACGACTTCACCACCGCCCTCGCCGTGGTGGGGGCGGCTGAGCAGGCCGGCCGCGGCGCCATCCTGCTGGTGGCGCCGAAGACAGCCGCCACGCCCAACGGGCTACGGCTGATCGCCGCACTCCGCGGACTCGCCGACGGCGCCAGCGTTCCGATCGCGGTGCAGCTGGACCACGCCGCCCAGTGGCAGGTGATCGCCGACGCCGTCTCCGCCGGGGCGGACTCGGTGCTGGTGGACGGGTCGTCCCTGCCGTACGAGGACAACATCGCCCTGGTGCGGGGCGTCCGTGCGGCTCTGGAAGCACAGGGGGCCGACGTCGTGATCGAGGCGGAACTCGGCGGCCTTGCCGGGGACGAGGACCGTGCCTTCGGCGCTGACGCCGCCGGCGCCGACGCAGCAGGTCTCACCGACCCGGCCCAGGTGGAGGATTTCGTGGCGCGCGCGGGCGCCCAGCTGCTGGCTGTGGCCGTGGGCAATGTCCATGGCAAGTACAAGGGGGAGCCGCGGCTGCGCTGGGATGTGCTGCAGGACATCGCCGTGCGGACCCATATCCCCTTGGTGCTGCACGGCGCCTCGGGCATCCCGGCCGCTGAGCTCGTCAAGGCCGCCGCCATGAATGTGGGCAAGGTGAATTTCAACACCGAGCTGCGCACCGGTGTGCTGGCCCTGCTCGAGCAGCGGCTCGCGGCGCACCGGGCGGACGGCGAAAACCTCCAGGGGCTGCTGGCCGAATGGGACAGGGAGGCCAGGAGTTTCGCCGCTGCAGCCCTGGGCACGCTCTCGCGCTGACCGCGCTTGCTGCCCGCCGTTCCGCGCGGCGGGCAGCGGCAGGTGACCCCCTGGGAAGAGGGCATTTTCCTTGCCGGGTTCCGCTGGCTGTCGGTCAGGACAAGGCCGACAATGGAGGCTACGCAGCACATCAAGCTGCCGCGTTCGCAGGTTCAAAGGGGCGCCATGCGTGTTCCACAGCAGCGGACAGGCGGACCGGCGGTCACGCCGGAACACGACCTGGTGATCGACCTTGCCAGGTTCTTCTGCCTGGCGCTGGTGGTGGTGGGGCACACCCTGATGGTGAGCCCGGTGCTGCACGCCGGCGGCACCGTCACCACGGAAAACACGCTGGGAAACCAGCACTGGTTTGAGCCCGTCATCTGGGTACTCCAGGTGATGCCGCTCTTCTTCGTGGCCGGAGGCATCACCGGGCTGCAGTCCTGGCGGCGGCTCCGGGCCCGCGGCGGCAACGCCGTCGATTTCATGCAGGCCCGGATGCTGCGTCTCATCCGGCCGGCTGCAGTCCTGCTGGCCTGCATGTTCGCCGGGTTGTGGGCCGCGCGGCTGTCAGGGGTGGACCCGCAGGTCATCCAGTTGCTGGCCACCGGGGCGGGCATGCCGCTGTGGTTCCTCGCCGCCTACCTGGCCGCACAGCTGAACCTTCCGCTGCTGGCCGCACTGCACTCCCGCGCCCCCTGGCCGGCCCTTGCCGGCCTCGCCTCGCTGGTGGTGGCCGTGGACTGCCTCCGCGGCGTGCTGCCGCTGCTGGCCCACGCCAACATGATCTTCCTGTGGTGTGCCGTGCAGCAGCTCGGCTTCATCATGGCGGACAGCCGGCTGTTGCGGCTGGGGCGGTCCGCGCTGGTGGGCATCATCGTTGCCAGCAACCTCGGCCTCGGGCTGCTCGTCCTGCTGGGGCTGTACTCGGGAAACATGCTCGTGAACCTCAACCCACCCAACCTGACCCTGCTGTTTCTGGGGGTCTCACAGGCCGCCGCCCTGCAGCTCTTCCGTCCGGCGCTCGAGCGGCTGGCATCCGTCGGCTGGGTACGGAGGGCGGTCGCCGTGGCCGGGCGACGGTCCATGACCATCTACCTTTGGCACCTGCCCTTGCTCGCAGCATTGTCCGGGCTGCTGCTGCTGACCGACTTTCCTCAGCCCGCCGGAGGGACCGCCGCCTGGTGGTGGGGCCGGCCGCTGGTGCTGCTGGGCGTGATCCTTCTCCTGCTGCCGGTACTGGCGCTGTTCGGCCGACTGGAAGAGCGGCCGACGTCGTCCGCGCACGCACGCAGCCGCCCGGCGGCCCTCGTGGTGACGGCCGCCGCCGTCGTCTACGTTCCGGTGTCCGACGCCGCCCTGCATGGCGTAACCCTGGGACTCCTCGGCGGGGGCGCAGCGTGCTTCGCCCTGGCCGGCCTGCTCCTTCGCCGTGTGCCTGCCCGGGCCGCGGCAGATGCTGCGGACGGGAGTTCCGGACCACCATTGCCACGCCCGCCATTAAGTGCCAATGTCGAACCATGACCGAGAACTCGGCATCCACTGAAGACACGTTCCGGCCGGACGTCTCCACCACCCGGAACGATGCGCTGCACCGCTACGAGTTGCACGTCGGCGGCAAGCTCGCAGTCCAGGCGCGCTACATCGATAAGCCGGGCCACGTGGACTTCATCCACACCGAAACGGCGGAACAGTTCAAGGGCAAGGGCCTCGGCAACGTGCTGGCCCACTTCGCCCTCGATGACGTCGTGGCTGCCGGCAAGCGGATCATCCCCCACTGCCCTTTCATTTACGGCTACCTGCGCAAACACGACGCCTACAATCAGTGCGTCGACTGGCCGGAGCAACCCCCGTAAGGAGCCTGAGCCCGGCGTTTCCCGCCCCGGGGCGGGCGCCTGCTCGCTAGGCGGGGGCGCCAGCGGCAACCAGAGTTGTGACCGGGACAACAAGCTCGTAAGGTTTTACTTGAGTTATGCAGCTGGCTCTTGGACGTGTCTTTTGGAGAACCCGTGAACCATAAACTGCGTGTGCTGGTCCGTGTGGAAGCCGATCCCGGACGTGTGACCCTCGAGGTCACCGGTTGCCTGACCCGCCCGGACTCGCCCGCCCTGCTGCACATCATGCGGCGGGCAGGCCGGCTCGGAGCAGGGGCTGATGTGACCCTCAACCTCCATGGCGCCTCCCACCTCGACCCCGAGGTACTGCTGGAGCTGCGGCGCATGGCCGCAGCCGGGCCGCTGGCCGGCCCGGACGCCTGGGCCACCGGAGGGGCCTGGCCGTTCAGCTTCACCCTGGACGAACCCGCGGAGCTGCCCATCTGCCTCCTTCACATTGGTGCCGACGGCGAAGTTCTCGCGGACCTCGACGCCGGACCGGAGTGGCGGCTGGATGCTGGCCTGGGGGAGGCGCACGGCCCCATTCCGGCCGAGCTGAACGCCATCAGCGGACAGGAATTCTCCGACTACTTCGAAGGGACGCTGGACCCGGCGGCCACCGTCCGGGCACTCTCGGACACCGCGCTGTGCCAGTTGGCCGACGCCCTGTACCGTCACCTGGATACGAGCAGCCCCTCCTTCGGCGCCCACACCTGGTACGAACTGGCCACCGAAGAGATCCAGAACCGCCACCTGACGGACGGCAGCGGGCCGGCGGAAGGCGAACTGGCCGCGGGCCAGACCCTGGCCTGAACGCGGCGCCGGGCAGCGCTAGGCTGTCGCTATGAACCCACTTGCCGCTGATGCGAGCGACACCACCGCCCTGATCACCGGTGCAACAGCGGGAATCGGGGTGGAGTTTGCCCGCCAGCTCGCCGGACAGGGGCACCATGTGGTGCTCGTGGCCCGGGACGCCGTCCGGCTCCAGGCGACGGCGGAGGAGCTGGAGCGACGGTACGGCGTTCGCGCCGAGGTGATCGCCGCCGACCTGGCGGACGACTCCGGCGTCGCAACCGTCGTCGCCCGGCTGAGGGACGACGCGCGGCCGGTGGAGATCCTCGTCAACAATGCGGGAATCGGGCTGCTGCATTCCTTCGCGGAGAATGACATCGCCGAGGAGAAGAGGCACCTCAAGCTGCATGTCGAGACAGCGATGGAGCTCAGCCATGCGGCACTGCAGGGCATGCTGCGCCGGCAGTCCGGCAGGATCATCAATGTGGCCAGCGTGGCGGCATTCCTGCCTCGCGGAACGTACTCGGCCGCGAAGGCGTGGCTGCTCAATTTCTCCCGCTGGGCCAACACTGCCTACTCCCCGCGCGGGGTGAACGTGACGGCCGTGTGCCCCGGCTTCACGCACACCGAATTCCACGACCGCATGGGCATGGACAAATCGGTGGCTCCACACTGGATGTGGCTCACGCCCGAGCAGGTGGTCCGTGAGGGCCTGGCCGACAACGAACGGGGAAAGGCCGTCTCCATCCCGAGCAAGCGCTACAAGGCCCTGGCCGCGGCGGCCCGGATCCTGCCTGCCAAAGTCCTGGCAGGACCGCCGC
>JAODMV010000144.1 GCA_025464875.1 Arthrobacter sp.
CCAGCTCGGCGTGGACCTGGGCTACTCGGCCATTGACGTTACCGAGGATTCCTTGCCGGACTTCATGGCCAATGTGCGCGAAGAGGGCGGCTGGCGAGTACTCTCTGTCACCATGCCGCTGAAGTCCTCCATGGTCGGGGAGATGGACGAGGTCCGCGGCATTGCCCGCACCCTGGGCGTGGTCAACACCGTTGCTTTTGAAACCGGCGGTGGCAGCACCCGCCTGGTCGGGTACAACACCGACGTCGCCGGCATCGTCAACGCCCTCCGGCACGCCGGCGCGGCGGACGGCCCCGCTGCGGTCGTCCTTGGTGGCGGCGGGACAGCGGCCGCTGCCCTCGCGGCGCTTAAGGAGTTGGGCGCTCCGGGCGTGCAGCTGTTCATGCGCGATGTCGGCCGCGGCGCCGAAGCGCGCGCGGCGTCCGCCGCCCTCGGAATTCCCGTGCAGCTGCTTCCCCTGTCCGGGGCGGCGGCCGCCATGGCGGGCGCCGCCGTCGTTATTTCCACCCTGCCGCCCCGCGCCGCCGACTCGCTGGCAGCGGAACTGGCGCAGGAACTGGCAGGCGTTGGTGGGCGGGAAAACGCGGGTGTGCTGCTGGACGTCGCCTACGACCCCTGGCCCAGCCGGATCGCCTCGGCCTGGCAGGACGCGGGCGGCAACGTGGTCCCGGGCCTGGAAATGCTGATTTATCAGGCGGTGGAACAGGTGCGCCACTTCACCGGGCTGGGCGCGGCCGTGCCGGCCGAAGTCATAGATGTGATGTGTGACGCAGTCGGGGCACCTCGACGCGTGTTCTGAGTAGCGGCATGGCAGGATTGGTTTTATGTTGCGTTGGTTGACAGCCGGAGAATCCCATGGTCCGGCCCTGGTCGGAATAATTGAAGGCGTGCCCGCCGGTGTTGAACTCACCAGCGCCCAGATCGGCGAGGCGCTGGCCCGCCGACGTCTGGGTTACGGCCGCGGTGCACGGATGAAGTTTGAGCAGGATGTGGTGACCATCCTTGGCGGCGTCCGCCACGGGGTGACCCAGGGTGGCCCCGTCGCCATCCAGGTCGGCAACACCGAATGGCCCAAGTGGGAGCAGATCATGTCTGCCGACCCCGTGGACCCCGAAGTCCTGGCCGACCAGGCGCGGAATGCGCCCCTCACCCGGCCCCGTCCCGGCCACGCCGACTTCACCGGCATGCAGAAATACGGCTTTGATGAGGCGCGTCCGGTGCTCGAGCGCGCCAGCGCCCGCGAGACCGCCACCCGGGTGGCCATGGGCACCGTCGCCGCCGCGTTCCTCAAGCAGCTCGGCATCGAGCTCGTCTCCCACACCGTGTCCATCGCCAGCGTTGCCGTCCCGGAAGGGCGTCCGCTGCCGGTTCCGCACAACGTCCTGGCCCTCGACGCCGACCCCCTGCGCTGCTTCGACCGCGAAACCTCCGACGCCATGGTGGCCGAGGTCGACGTCGCGCACAAGGAGGGCGAAACCCTCGGCGGCGTGGTGGAAGTCCTCGCCTACGGACTGCCGCCGGGACTCGGCAGCTACGTCCACTGGGACCGTCGCCTCGACTCGCGCCTGGCCGCCGCCCTGATGGGCATCCAGGCCATCAAGGGCGTCGAGGTCGGCGACGGCTTCCTGACCGCCTCGCGCCGCGGTTCCGCCGCCCATGACGAGATCGTCAAGGACGCGGACGGCAAGATCATCCGCACCAGCAACCGCGCCGGCGGCATCGAGGGCGGCATGAGCATCGGTGACGTGCTGCGCGTGCGCGCGGCCATGAAGCCCATCGCCACGGTGCCCCGGGCCCTGAAGACGGTCGACGTCAGCACCGGCGAGGCTGCCAAGGCCCACCACCAGCGCTCGGATGTCTGTGCGGTCCCCGCCGCCGGTGTCGTGGCCGAGGCGATGGTGGCCCTGGTCCTGGCCGAGGCGGTCACCGAAAAGTTCGGCGGCGATTCCGTGCAGGAAACCGCCCGCAACATCAAGGGTTACCTGGACAGCATTCCGGCGTCCCTGGACTCGATCGGCCGCTAGTGTCGGCGGGGAAAGCTGGCGGCGCAGCCGCCGCCCGGCCGATCGTGCTGATCGGGCCGATGGCCGTGGGCAAGTCGGCCATCGGACACCAGCTCGCCGAGCACCTGGGCGTGCCCTTCGTGGACACCGACGTCGTGATTGTCTCGAACCATGGAACCATTGCCGAGATCTTCGCCGGCCGGGGAGAAGTGGCCTTCCGCGAACTTGAAGCCCGGGCCGTGGCGCAGGCCATCGAAGAGGCGCAGGGCAGCAACACGGTGATCTCCTTGGGCGGCGGCGCCGTGCTGGACTCCGGCACGCAGCAGCTGCTCGGCCGCTGCACCGTGGTCTATCTCGAATGCGATGCGGCCACCGTAGCGGGACGCATTGCCAGGAATTCGGGCCGCCCCCTCCTGGCGGGAGACGCCATGGGGCGCTGGCGGACCCTGTTTGCCACCCGGCAGCCGGTGTACGAGCGCCTCGCCGATGTGGTCCTCGACGTCCGGAGCGGCTCCGCTCCGGACCTGGCTCACCGGCTGGAAGATGCGCTGGGGGAGTATGCCGCAGCGAAGTCCGCGGCCGTGCGCCCACCAGCGGCGACAAAGAAAGTTGAAAAGTGAGTACCGAATCAACCGTCATCAAGGTCACCGGAGAAACGCCCGGCGAGAATTACGACGTCGTCGTGGGCCGCGGCCTGCTGGCCAGCCTGCCGGCGCTGCTGGGCGAGCGCGTCAAGCGCGTCCTGGTCATCCACCCGCGGGCGCTGCGGCTTACCGGCGACACCGTCCGTGAAGAGCTTGCCTCGGCGGGTTTCACGGCACTGACCGCCGAGATTCCGGACGCCGAGGAAGGCAAGCACATCGAGGTGGCGTCCTTCTGCTGGCAGGTGCTCGGACAGAACGACTTCACCCGCTCGGATGCCGTGGTCGCCGTCGGCGGCGGGGCCGTGACGGACCTCGCCGGCTTTGTCGCCGCGACCTGGCTGAGGGGCGTCAAAGTCATCCACATGCCGACCAGCCTGCTCGGCATGGTCGATGCCTCTGTCGGCGGCAAGACCGGCATCAACACCGCCGAGGGCAAGAACCTCGTCGGGGCCTTCCACCCTCCGGCCGGCGTCCTCGTGGACCTGGACACCCTGGACACGCTGCCGAAGAACGAGATCATCTCCGGCCTGGCCGAGGTCATCAAATGCGGATTCATCGCCGATCCCGCCATCCTGGATCTCTTGGAGAAGGACACGGCCGCCGTGTCCGATCCCCGGTCCGCCGTCCTGCGGGAACTGATTGAACGTGCCATCAGCGTCAAGGCGAAGGTTGTCTCCGCGGACCTCAAGGAAACCGGCCAGCGCGAGATCCTCAACTACGGCCATACCCTCGGCCACGCGATCGAGCTCGCCGAGCGCTACTCGTGGCGCCACGGCGCCGCGGTTTCCGTCGGCATGATGTTCGCCGCGGAGCTGGCCCGCAGCGTCGGCCGCCTCAGCGACGCCGACGCCGACCGGCACCGCAGCATCCTGGAAAGCCTGGGGCTGCCCATCACCTACCGGCGGGACCGCTGGCAGGCCTTGCTGGACGGCATGCGGCGGGACAAGAAGTCCCGCGGCGACCTGCTGCGTTTCGTGGTGCTCGACGGCATCGGACGCCCCGGCATTCTCGACGTCCCGGACACCTCGCTGCTGTTCGCCGCCTACCAGGAGATCGCTTCCTGATGAGCAGCATCGGGAACGGCACGAGCGAATGGCCCGACGGCGGGTTCCCCGGTATACGGATCAACCCGCTGAGCCTGATGCCGGAGATCGTCAACGAGGAGGCCTGCGCCGCGGCGCTAGCAGCCTCCGACGATCCTGCCGACCTGATCTTCGTACGGCTGGTCGAGGGGCACGCGGCCGCGGCCGCGGAGCTGCTCGCCGACGCCCGGTACAAGGACCCCGGGTCTCTTCGCCTGCGCATCTTCGAGGCGGACATGCTGCGGGTCACCAACCACTTCGACCGGGCAGTGGACCTGTTCCGGCTGCTCTTGGCCGAAACCCAGGGCACCCCCGACGAGGCGGTCATCCGCCAGCAGCTTGGCCGTTCCTACTTCGCCGGCGGCAACTTCGCCGCCGCCGTCGAATCATTTGCCAAGGCCCTGGACCTGCGCGTGGCCGGTTCCGCCGACGCGGTGCTGATCTACGCCTCTGCCGTGGCGCTGCGGCGCGCCAGGGAAGTGCTGGATCTGGTCTCCTAAACGGCGGCCTGGGCGCTGCGAGCGGTCCCTCCGGGGCCGTCCGGCAGCCCTTCGGCGGAACCGGTAGAATAGATCTTGGATTTTTGATAACTACGCGCTGGCGGGCCGTTTGGCATGCCCGCCTGGCATAAGAGGCTGGCAGCTAGAACCAGTCCCAGAAGAAACCAGAGGATACAGTGGCAACCACTAACGACATCAAGAACGGAACCGTCCTTAAGCTTGAGGGCCAGCTCTGGAACATTATCGAGTTCCAGCACGTCAAGCCCGGCAAGGGTGGCGCGTTCGTCCGCACCAAGATGCGCAACGTGATGTCCGGCAAGGTCGTCGACAAGACCTTCAACGCCGGACTCAAAATCGAGACCGCCACGGTTGACCGCCGCGACTACCAGTACCTGTACCAGGACGGTGCGGACTTCGTGTTCATGGACACGAGCGACTTCGACCAGCTCACCGTTTCCGCCGCCACCGTGGGCGATGCCACCAACTTCATGCTCGAGAACCAGATGGTCAACATCGCCATCCACGAGGGCAACCCCCTCTACATCGAGCTGCCCCCGAGCGTCGTGCTGGAAATCACCTACACGGAGCCGGGCCTGCAGGGCGACCGCTCCTCGGCCGGCACCAAGCCCGCCACCCTCGAGACCGGCTACGAGATCCAGGTGCCCCTGTTCGTGGAGAACAACACCAAGGTCAAGGTCGACACCCGTGACGGCAGCTACCTCGGCCGGGTCAACGACTAGTGAGTGCACGCGGTAAGGCCCGGAACCGGGCCCTGGATGTTCTCTTCGAGGCGGAGCAGCGCTCCGTGTCGGCGTTCGACGTGCTGCGGTCCCGTCGGGAACAGACGGACCAGATCGTCAACCCCTACACCCTTGAAATCGTCGAGGGCGTCGTGTCGCACCAGGTGGCCATCGACGAGTTCCTCGAAACCTATTCGCAAGGCTGGACCTTGGAGCGCATGCCTTCGGTGGACCGCATCATCCTGCGGATCGGCACCTGGGAACTGCTGTACAACGACGACGTCCCGGACGGCGTCGCCGTGAGCGAGGCCGTGGCGCTGGCCAAGACGCTCTCCACGGACGAGTCGCCGTCGTTCATCAACGGCCTGCTGGGCAGGCTGCAGCAGCTGAAGCCCTCGCTGCTCGCCTAGGGTCACCGATCCCGCTCTAGGAGCCCCGTTCAGCTTGCCCTGGACGGGGCTCTTCCGTTGTCCGGACCCAGGCACCGGCGTCGTGGTGATGTCCGCAGCGTCCGCCTCGGTGGACGTTGCGGCTTCACACTGCTGAAGGAAACTGGCCGCCTAGCCTGACGTCCCAACGAAGGAGGAAGGATGGTCGTGCCGTGCCGTGCCGTGCCGTGCCGTGCCGTGCCGTGCCGTGCCGTGCTAGCGCAGGACGCCGTCGCGGAGGGCCGCGATGTCCTCCAGCCGGTGTCGCTCGTCGAGCTGGTGGGCGGGCACGTCCCGGCCGCTGAGGATCCGCTGCCGGGTGAAGGCCAGCTGAGTGGCGGCCCGCAGGAAGTCCTTCATCTGCTGGCCCCGGCCGACCGAGGCCGCCCAGCGCCGGGCCGCCCGGCGGCCTGCGGAGGT
>JAODMV010000181.1 GCA_025464875.1 Arthrobacter sp.
ATCAAGACTCCGGGCCTGGCCACCACGGTCCAGGACCAGGGCCGCAGCGGCCACTACAACGTCGGCATCCCGCAGAGCGGGTCAATGGACCAATACTCCGCCGATCTCGGCAACGCGCTGGTGGGCAACACCCCCAAGGAGGCCGTCCTCGAGTGCACCTACCTCGGCCCGGCACTGACCACTGACCGGGACGCCGTCGTCGCCGTCACCGGAGCGCCCGTGGACGTGAAGGTAAACGGGGAGTCCCGGCCCCAGTGGACCCGGCTGCAGCTCAAAGCCGGCGATGAACTCAGTTTCGGAGTCATCCAGGGCGGCACGCGGTACTACATCGCCGTCCGGGGCGGCATCGACGTGCCCGAGGTGCTCGGCAGCCGCTCCACCTACAGCCTGGGCGCGATCGGCGGATTCCAGGGCCGGAAACTCGAGGCCGGCGACCTGGTCCCGGTCGGCGGGCCGCTCAACGACGGTAAGCTCCCCGCCGGCGACATGATTGCGGACGAGTTCCGTCCCGTGTACCTCAAGGAACAGACGGTCCGGATCGTCCTGGGCCTGTACGACCACCGCCTCACCGAGGAAGGACTCGACAACCTTCTTAAGGGGGAATGGAAGGTGACGCCGGTGGCCGACCGGATGGGCTTGCGGTATTCCGGCCCGGGCGTGAAATGGAAAGAGCGGGAGCAGCCCTTCGGCGCCGGTTCGGACCCGTCCAACATCGTGGATGCCGGGTACGCGGTGGGCTCGATCCAGATTCCTGGCGGTACGCAGCCGATCATCCTGCACCGTGATGCCGTCTCCGGCGGCGGGTACGCCATGGTGGGCACCGTGATCAGTGCCGACATGGATCTGGTGGCCCGCGCCGCCCCCGGTACGGCCACCCGGTTTGAAGCGGTCAGCCAGGAAGAGGCCCTCGTGGCGCGCCAAGAGCTTGCTGAACGCAAGAACGAGGCGTGGGCGGCCCTCGGCGCCAGCCGCTGATTCCGCCATTTGGCAGAATCCGGAAGCACCTCCGCTCGGCGGGACTTCGGGATAGTGGGGGAGGGGACCGGCTGGGGGAGGGGACCGGCAAAAGAGCCGGTCCCCTCCCTTAGGCGATCAAAGTGGGCTCAGCCCCGAAGCCGGGCTCCCTGCGGATCGATTGGGGTTGCACCGTTCGCATGGGCCTCAATGATCTCTCCTGCGTCGAAGAGTGTGTCCTCTCTGAACCTCCGGCCCACGAGCCGGACGCCACCCGTGTAAAGCAAATGCAAGAGGACGACGGCGGTGAATTGCCGCCGCCGCCGTCCGCTCCTGCGCCGCTTGCCGTTCAACGCGCGGCGGGGATTGCCTTCACCTCGGCCGGGCGGCGCAGCTCTCCGGGGCCTTCCGTGGTCCGGTGCCGACGGGCAAGTCCAGCCAGCACCGCGCACGCGAGGTAAGCGCCTGTCACGACGTACCATCCGGCCGTGAAGCCGTTGAAGGCTGTCAGTAGCATTCCCACGGCCAGCGGCCCGGCGGCGAAGCCGAGGTATAGCCCTAGCGCCACCCGGCCGGACGCCGCGCCGACCTGGCCAGGAGGGACTTCGCGCATCATCCCGGCCATGACCACCACGTTGATCGCCAGGCCCATCGCCCCGTGCAGAACCACACCGCACCAAAGCAAAATGCTTGACTGTGTCAGACCGGCGACGAGCAGGAGTGCGGCGCCGACGGCCGCGCCCAGGCTCAGGGCGACGAGGAGCGTGAAAGAGTTGACTTTCCCTACAATCCGTTGGCCCCACACAATCCGGGACGCAACGCCGACGGCGCCGGCAACGGCCGCCGTCAGCCCGCCGAGGACGAGGGAGAACCCCACCTCACGCTGTGAAAAAAGGGGGAGGTAGACGTTGATCGCCTGGACGCCGAAACCGGAAAGCAGGGAGTAGACGGCGTAGACCCAGACCCTGCCCGGAAGGCGCACCCTCCCAGCTTTGCCGGCCCCGGGAGCAGCGGTGGGTGCTGCCGCCCCTGCCCGGGACGGCATTGTGGCTCCGGAGGGTGGTGCCGTGTTCCGGGTCGGTGACGGGGAGGCCGGGACGGCTGGGACCATGCGCCACGCCACGAGGAGCAGGGTCAGGGCTATCGCGCAACTGAGTCCGACGACGCCGCGCCAGCCCGTCAGCAGTGCGACGGCAGGAAAGGCGATTCCAGCGAAGAACTGGCTGCCCTGCACACCCGACTGTTTGACCCCGATCCAGCCTGCGCGTTTGTGGGCCGGAACGTGGTCCATCACCAAACGGTTGCTGGTCGGGTTCGACATGGCCTGGGCCGCACCTGATAGAACCACGGCGACAACGAGCCAAATGAAGCTGTAGGACAGTGCAACCAGCGCCATCGCCGCCGCCGCGCCGCCGAAAATCAGGCAGACCTGGGTCCTGCCTCGCATCCGGTCGCTGAAGCGGCCGAACAGGCCCGAGCTGAATCCGGCGGCCAGGAAGCATATCCCGGCCAGCAGCCCGAACTGCCCCGGGGTGATCTGGAGGCTGTCGATGACGAGGCTGCTGGTGGCGCTCAGGCCGTACATCAGAAGCGGTCCGACGCCCATGGTGCACGTGAGCACGAACAGCAGCCCAGGGCCAGCGGGTTTCCGCTGGCCCTGGGCCCCGGCGTCGGGTTCGGAGCTCGCCCTCATCTATTCCTCCACTTGCGGGGACGGCTCTGACCTGGCCGGGCCTGTTATGGCTCTGCCCTGACGACGACCTTGACCTCGTCGGGGCGTTCGTTGACGAAGTACATGGCGACCAGGCCGATGAGCGGGCCGATGGCGAGGGTGCCCAGGGCTGCCATGAAGTTGCTGTCGGTCGCGGCGAAGACGGCGCCGACCGTGACCGGCACGAGGACGCTGCCCAGCTGCCACACCGCGTTGCTGAGGCCCGCCGCGGTTCCGATCATCTCGCTGCTCACGAGCCGGGGGATCAGGGCCACGATCAGCGGCAGGTAGCAGTACGCGGAGAGGCCCAGCAGGGGAGCGGCGATGAGGAACGCCGGCACGCTGTCCAGCGTGCCGAAGACAATCAGCATCACGGCAAAGCAGCCCAGCACGATCATTGCCGGCACCCGGCGGGCGCCGTTGAACCGGTCCGCCACGAGCCCGATGAGCGGCTTGCCGAACACGCCCAGCGCGGCGAAGATCGCCACGATAAGGCCGGCGGTGGCTGGAGCCACGCCGTGGCCCTTGATCATCAGCGCGTTGGACCAGATGACGAAACCGTACGTTCCCCAGAACCCGCCGAAACCCGCCAGGCTAACGAGCAGCAGGTTGCGGTTCCCGGACAGGGTGCGCCAGGCGGACGGGCGCTTGGGGCTGCCGGCGGGATCGGCGGCGACTGCCACGACGGGACCCGGGCGGAGAACCGTCCAGCAGATGATGCCGGCAAGAATCGAGATCGCGCCGAACAGGTGGTAGGACGCGCCCCAGCCATAGTGGGCAATGAGGAATGGCACAGCGAAGTTGGCGATCACGACACCCAGCGAGGTCGCGGAAGTGAAGATTCCCATGACCTTGCCGAGCTCCTCCGGGCGGAACCAGCTGGAGAGCAGCTTGATTCCGGCGGCGTAGTCGGCGCCGGCAAAGAAGCCCACCACGCCCTGCACTGCGATGCCGACAACGGCGGAAGTGGTCGAGCCGAACACCATCATGAAGGCGCCGGCGCCGATCATCGAGATCGTGATCAGGTGCCGGCCGCCGATCTTGTCGGTGAGGAACCCGCCGCCGGCGTTGGAGACGACATAGCCGATGTAGTACATCGTGGCGAATATTCCCAGGCTGGCAAGCGGAACGGCCAGGCTTTCACCGACAAAGACCGACGACGGCCCCCAGGTGGAGCGGTCCACGGACGTCATGGTGAAGGAGAACCAGCAGAGGAACAGAACCACCCAGCGGTAGGAGTTGCGGATCTCCGGTGGGGACGAGACGGGCGGGGTCAAGGTTGTTATCACGACGAAACTTTCCTGTCAGCTATGCGGCACTAAGAGCGTGGAACTGAGGCTCTGTGCGGAGGAGGCTGCGACGCTTCCGGGACTGTCTCCAACGCTGGAGGTGGCTCGCGGGGCTTCTTTGTCCCCGTGGTCCCGTACTTGCGCCGCACTGCGAATCTAGCAACCGTGATTCGTGTCACGCAAGCGAGACGTCCATTTAGAGATCAATTGCGCGCAAGGCGGACGTTAAAGAGTCAAGACTCGATGCCGCTCCTGAGTTCCAGAGAGATCCGGCCCGCGGCCTCCTGCAGCCGGGGCACGAACTCGGCGATCATGGTCCGCTGCGGCAGGGTCGCGCTGTGCAGGGACGCGCTGAGGGCTGCCACGACGGAGCCGTCCCGGGCGTAGAGGGGGACGGCGACGGCGCGGACGCCGACGTCGAGCAGCTGGTCCACATAACTCCAGCCCTGCTTCCGGGTGGCGTCCAGGGCGAGGACAAGTTGTTGCTGCTCGGCGGGATCCAGGTGCTGCGGGCCCGGCGCGCTCCCGGCGCTGTCCAGGTATGCGGCCAGCCGCTCCGGGGTCAGCGACGCCAGCAGCACGCGGCCCAGTCCGGTCCGGTGGGCGGTGATGCGCGACCCGACGCGGATCGAGACCGCCAAGGCGCTGGGCGCGTTGACCCGGTGTACGTAGCGCACCTCCGTGCCGTCCAGCACCGCCACGGAGACGGAGGCACCGAGTGCTCGGGCGAGCCGCTCCGCGTGAGGGCGCACGACGTCGGCCAGTGACAGCTTGGGCAGGTAGGAGTACCCCAGCTCAAGGACCTGCGGGGTGAGCTCATACTGACGCCCGGAAAGGGCGACATAGCCGAGATCGGCAAGCGTGTGCAGGAAGCGCCGGGTCGCGGACCGGGGGAGCCCGCAGCGCTTGGCCACCTCCGTCAGGTTCATCGTCGGGTGGTCGGCGTCAAACGCGGTCAGCACCGTGATGCCGCGTTCCAGGGACTGCACCAGATCCTTGGGGCGGGCGGCCCGCAACGCAGCTCCGGAGAGGTCTTCTGAATCGGCGGAGCCTTCGTGACGCATGCTGTGCACTCTTTCGGATCAGGGGTCTGGATCGAGTGTACCGGGGCGGGGCTTGACGCTTCGGGGTAAGCAGTGTCACAGTTCTACATAACGCGCAACTGCGCGGCATGCGGACGCAAACGAGATTTGCGGCCGCACCGGGAACGGAGGCCGCGCCTGCCGACCCACCGATTCACCTGAAAGGGCCATCATGCTGACCGAAGAACAGAACACTCTCCTGACCCAGACCGGGGCGGACACTCCGATGGGCCGGTTGTTCCGTCGTTATTGGATTCCGGCGTTGTTGTCCGAGGAGCTGCCGGAGGCGGACTGCCCGCCGGTGCGGGTGAAGCTGCTCGGGGAACAGCTGATTGCCTTCCGCGACACGAAGGGCCGTCTGGGCCTGCTCGATGAGTTCTGTGCGCACCGGACCGCGTCGCTGTTCTTCGGGCGCAACGAGGAGTGCGGGCTGCGCTGCGCCTACCACGGCTGGAAGTACGACGTCGAGGGCAACCTGGTGGACATGCCCTCCGAGCCCGAGGACTCCAAGTTCAAGTCCCGGATCAAGCAGAAGGCCTACCCGTGCGTGGAGCGCGGCGGCGTCATCTGGACCTACATGGGCCCGGCGGAGCTGCAGCCGGAACTGCCGGAGCTGGAGTGGGCGATGCTCGGGGAGGGCCAGCGGTTCATCTCCAAGCGTCTGCAGGAGACCAACCACATGCAGGCCATGGAGGGCGGCATCGACTCCAGCCATGTCTCCTTCGCGCACCGCTTCAACCTCGACGACGATCCGATGCACTCGGGCACCGAGGGCAACAAGTACCTCAAGGCCGACACCCGGCCCAAGTTCGAGGTCGTGGAGAGCGACGGCGGGCTGCTGATCGGCGCGCGCCGGAACGCCAACGAGGAGGAGTACTACTGGCGGATCACGCAGTGGATCATGCCGTTCTACACGATCATTCCGCCGTTCGGCACGCACAACCCGCTCGGCGGCCATGCCTGGATCCCGATCGATGACGAGAACTGCTGGGCCTGGTCCTGGAACTACCACCCGACCCGGGACCTGACCGAGGTGGAGCTCGAATCCATGCGCAACGGTGACGGCATCCACGCCAAGTACATCCCGGGCACCTACCGGACACTGGCGAACAAGACCAACGACTACCTGATGGACCGCGAGGCCCAGCGCCAGAAGAAGTCCTTCTCCGGCATCGAGGGCATCGCGGCGCAGGACTTCTCGCTGCAGGAGAGCATGGGCAGCATCGCCGACCGGACCAAGGAGCGGCTGGGCACCTCGGACGCGGCGATCATCCTGGCCCGCCGCCGCCTCCTCGCGGCCCTGGACCACCTCGACGACGCGACCCTGCCGGGGATGGCCGTGAAGGACCAGCGGGTCCGCTCCACCTCGGTGCTGCTGCCGAAGGAAACCCCCTTCCACGAGGGCGCCCGCGACGCCCTCGTCGTGGTCGAGGGCGAAAACTTCGTCTCCATCTGACCCGCACCCCGCCCGGCCCGCGCCGCGCCCCGCCCGTTTCACACCGCTCGTTGGAAGAGGCTGTACCCGCCGTGAATGACCCCCGCTCCACCGCCGTTGCCCTGGCCGAACCCGGCACCGAAGCCGGCACCGCCGCCGCTCCCGCGACGGGCCGCCCGGACCGTGTCCGGGCGGCCGTGTCGCTGCCCGAGGTCGCCACCGAGGTCCGGTACCTGGACCCCGCCGGCGCCCTCGGGGCCGTCGGCTGGCTCAGGGTCGAATCCTCGGCCGTGTGCGGCACGGACGTCAGCCTCTACCAGGCCGGGCTGGACTGGCCCACGGTGATGGGCCACCACGTGGTGGGGAGGATCACCGCGCTCGACCCGGACCGGGCCCGGGCCTGGTCGGTGGCGGTCGGGGACCTGGTCGCGCTGGAGGAATACCTGCCGTGCCAGCGCCCCGACTGCCCCGAATGCTCGGTCCCGGGCCGGTACCGGATGTGCCCGGAGTCGGACCTGTGGAAGGGCCGGCGCCGGGTCGGTCTGATCTCGGCCGAGGAAGGCTCGGGCCTGTACGGCGGCAACGCCGAGTACATGCAGCTGAACGCCAACAGCATCCTCCACAAGCTCCCCTCGGATCTGGATCCCGACCTGGCGTCCTGGACCCAGCCCTTCGCCAACGCGGTGGACTGGACGATCAACGCCGGCGGCGCCCGCGAAGGCTCCACCGTCGTCGTCATCGGCCCCGGCTACCACGGGATCGCGGCCGTCGCCGCGGCCCGGGCGGTGGGCGCCAAGCGCATCATCGCGATCGGCCGCTCCGCCGAACGGCTCGAAATCGCCGAGACCCTCGGCGCCGAACCGGTCGTGAACGCCGACGGGACCGACCTGGGCGCCCTGATCAACGCCGCGACCGGCGGCCACGGCACGGACCTGATCCTGGACACCGTCGGGCTCGGCAAGGCCGTGTCCTCCGCCGCGTCCGGCACGCTGCGTAAACTCGGCCGGCTGGTCCTGGCCGGACTGGGCCCGGTTCCCGTCACGGAGGTGGACTTCAAGGCGCTCATCCGCGGCGCCAACACCATCACCGGGGTGCGCGGCCGTTCGCCCGAGGCCGTCCGGCAGAGCATCGAACTGCTCGCCTCCGGCGCCTCCGGCCTGGAACTGGTCCCCGCCACCCACGTGCCGCTGGAGGAAGTCGGCGACATGCTGGCCCGCCTGGCCAACGGGAACGGACCCGCCAGCCCGCACGTGGTCATCCGCCCGCAGCCCTGACCGGCCAGCCCTGAGCGCCCCGCCCCACAGACAAGGAAACCCCATGACCTCCGCACCCCAACGACTCTCCTACGAAGCCCGGATCCTGGTGGTGCCGCTCGGCGCCTCCGGCGACGCCCTCGTGCAGTCCATGGCCGCCGATAACCTCAGCAACATCCGCATCGTCACCGACGCCGGCCACTCCGCCGCGTTCGTCCGGGACATCCACGCCGCCGCGGGAACCGAGATCACCGAGACGGCGGCGGACCTCGCCGCCTCGGCGGACATGATGATCCTGCTCGGCGCCGACCTGCACCAGGTGCCCGGTGACTTTGTCGCGACGGTGGCCGGGGCCGCCCGCGCCAACGGCGTCCTGCTCGCCGGCGTCCTCGTCGACCAGCAGAACTGGGAATCCGAACAAGGCGCCACCGCCATGGCCGTGCTCCGCCGCGAACTGGACATGCTCGTCTCCGTCCGCGAGGCCAGCCTCGCCGCGGCGTTCATCGACGTCCTCAAGGGCGGACGGCGCAAGCCGCAGGCCGATCCCACCACGACCGAAACAGGCGCGGCAACCGCAACAACCGAAGAAAACACCGGAAGGGGCGCCTCATGAGCACCGACACCACCACCGAGCTCCTCGTCCGGGCCCAGCGCCTCGAATCCGACGGCGTCCTCTCCCTTGTCCTGGAGCACCCGGACGGCAGCGAACTTCCCGCCTGGACCCCCGGCGCGCACATCGACGTCATCCTGCCCTCCGGGACCGTCCGGCAGTACAGCCTCTGCTCGGACCCGGCCGAGAAAACCCAGTACCGGATCGCCGTGCTCAAGGACCCCAACAGCCGTGGCGGGTCCCGCGAAATCCACGAAACCGTCCGCACCGGCAGCCTGCTCCCGTACCGGGGCCCGCGCAACCACTTCGAGCTCGAACCCGCACCGCACTACCTGCTCGTCGCCGGTGGTATCGGCATCACGCCCATCCTGGCCATGGCCCGGCAGATCGCGCAGGGCGACGCCGGACTGACCGTGCTCTACGGCGGCAGGACCCGGCCGTCGATGGCCTTCCTGGACGAACTCGCCGCACTCGGCGGTACCGTGGACGTCGTTCCGCAGGACGAATGCGGCTACCCGGACCTCGAGGGTGCCATGGCCGCAGCGCCGGCCGGCACTGCCGTCTACTGCTGCGGCCCCGAGCCGCTGATCCGCGCCGTCGCACAAGCCTGCGAACGCCACCTGGGTGCCGACGCGATGCACTTCGAACGCTTCGGCGCCCCCACCCCGCCCGCACCCGGAACCGCCGGCACCGCCACGGCCGCCGGACCCGGAACCCCCGGCGCGGACGAGGGACTGGCCGAGTTCGAGGTCGAACTCAAAAAAAGCGGCCGCACCCTCAAAGTCACCGCCGACCGCACCCTGCTCGACGTCGTCCTCGAAGCGAACCCCAACATCCTCTTCTCCTGCGAGGAAGGCTTCTGCGGCTCCTGCGAAACCAAAGTCCTCGCCGGAATCCCCGACCACCACGACACCATCCTCAGCAAAACCGACCGCGAGAAAAACAACACCATGATGCTCTGCGTCGGCCGCTCCAAAACACCCCTGCTCGTCCTCGACGCCTAAGGCCCCGGCCGGACACCCGGCGCAGCGGGCATCGATGTCAGGCATCGCTGCCGGACATCCAGGCCCCGGGGCGGGCCTGCCAATCGCCGTCGGCGGAGTTATCCGCCGGCGGCGAGGTCGTTCTGCAAGCCGCCGGCGATGCCGGCGGCGGCGCTTTGCAGCCGGGGCAGGACGGTGCCGCGCAGGGATTCGGCGCTCACCCGGGTGGCGTGCGCGGAGACGTTGACCGCCGCGATGATCTCGCCATCGGCGTTCCGCACTGGCACGGCGATGGACCGCAGCCCCTCGGTCAGTTCCTGATCAGCCAGCGACCAGCCGTTCTGCCGTGCCGCGGTGATCCTGTTCCGGATTTCCTCGCGGTCGATCGCGGTGTTGTCGGTCAGGCTTTCCGGGACCAGCGATTCAAGATACTCATCCAGCACCTCATCGGCGAGTCCAGAGAGCAGAACACGCCCGGTCGCCGTCGCGTAGGCGGGCAGGCTCGTGCCAATGATGATGTTGACCGTCAGGACGCGGTCGGCGTGGACCCGGTCGATGTAGATCACCCGGCCCTGGTGCAGTACGGTCAACGATGCGGTCTCGCCCACCTCCTGCACCAGCGACGCTAAGTGCGGATGGGCAACCGGCAGCAGTTTGTGGCTCAGCAGATACGCGTCCCCGACCTCCAGCACCGCCGGCCGCAGGGAATAGCCGCTGGCGTCAAAGGACAAGTACCCCAGGTATTCCAGCGTGAGAATGAAACGCCGCGCCGCGGTCCGGGTGATCCCGACCAGCTCGGCGACGTCCGAGACCGACAGCGGACGGTCCTGGTTACTGAAGGCCTTTAGTACGGACAAACCCCGGGCCAGGGCCTCGACATGGTCGGGGTCGTTCTTCTGGGGGCGGGACGCTGTCTCTGGGTGGCTGGGCACTGTCCGAATCTATCCCATCGCTTGATTATCCGGTGAACATTTCTTCTTCCTGATCGATCCGGATCTCGAGGAAGCCGCCGTCCTCGTTCCAGGTGCTCCGCGTTCCGAGGTGCTTGCTCAGCCGCTGCATTCGCCTGGCGATTTCGTGCGAGTCTCCCCGTGCCAAGCGGGCCTGGAAATCGCTGATGACGGTAGGATGCAGCCGCAGCGTGCTCGGCGCTCTGCCCTGGGTGTCCAGCACGAAGATGAAGGACTGATCGTTGCGTTCCACCGGGTCCACCGCGTAGTCGTCCACGAAGTCACCGGCGCTGTAGATGATCGGCCTGTTCCGGTAGAGCTCGACGCCGCGGAAGACATGCGGCGAATGCCCGAACACGACGTCGGCTCCCGCCGCTACCAGCGCCCGCGCCAGGTTCCGGTGCTCGGGCGGCACCCCGGAACCCCAATTGGGGCCCCAGTGCGCGGAAACGATCAGCAGCCCGACGCGCGCCTTGGTCCTCCGGACAAGCTCCAGCAGTCCTGCCACCCGGTGGTCGCCGTCAACCACCGGCACGTAGTAGACCCCGGGCTCGGCGTCCCTCGCCTCCCAGTCGGGTTGGTTGTCGGTGAAGGCGATCAGGCCGACGGCGGCGGCGGCCACCCGCCGGACGGCCGGCCGGCTGGCCGCTTCCTTGTCCGGTCCGGCCCCGGCGTGCAGGATGCCGTTCGTGTCGAGGACAGGAATCATCTCCCGGAACGCATCAACCCCGAAGTCCAGCACATGGTTGTTCGCCAGCGACACCGCCTCGATCCCCGCGGCCAGCAGGCATTGGACATTCTTGAGATCCGAGCGGAAGTGGAACACCTTTCCGGGCTCCGGTGCCCCGCCGACCGCCAGGACACACTCGAGGTTGGCGACCCGGAGGTCAGCATTCCGCAGGACGGCCACGGTGTCTCCCCAGGGGTAGGCCGGACCGGCTGTTTTCAGCTGCTCGTTCACCAACCGGCCCAGCATGACGTCTCCCAGCAATGCAATCTGCATGACCACCTGCCCGTCAGCGCTTTCTCCCAGCATGGACCGTCGGGAGCGACGTAAACAGACGCAGAACGGGGAATCCGGGGAAAAAGCGGCGGTCGACGTCCACATGGCGGAACCGGAGCGTGGGGTCGTGGCGTTCCTCGGCTCGGGCCCTACCCTGATTGAGGTACCCGTCACACGGTTTCCCCGTTCTGACCGAATCCTGCGGCGACGATCCGCCGCCAAGCTAAGAAAGAGGCACAATGACGTTTCTCGACACGTCCCGCTGGGACGGACGAATCTTCATCGACGAATGGACCGAAGGAGCCGGCGGCACCCAGGATGTGAAGGAGCCCGCCACCGGCGCCGTACTCGGCCGCTTCGGCGTCGCCACGGCAACGGATGTCCGGCGCGCCGCCGGCGTGGCGGCGGAAGCACAGAAGGACTGGGCGGCCAGGCGCCCCGAGGAGCGCGCCGCCATCCTGCGCCGCGCCGGGCAGCTGTGGGAGGAGCATGCCGAGGAAATCCAGGGCTGGATCGTCCGTGAGACCGGCGGCATCCCTGCCAAGGCGGCCCTGGAGACCCACATCGCCGCCAACGAGTGCTACGAGGCCGCGGGCCTGCCGTCACACCCGGCCGGCGAGGTCCTGACGTCCAACGAGGACCGCTGGTCCTTCGCCCGGCGCCGCCCCGCCGGCGTCGTTTCCGTCATCGCGCCGTTCAACTTTCCGCTCATCCTCTCGATCCGTTCGGTGGCCCCGGCGCTTGCCCTGGGCAACGCTGTCCTGCTCAAACCGGACCCCCGCACCGTGGTCAGCGGCGGCGTCGTGCTCCTGCGGGTCTTCGAGGAGGCGGGCCTGCCCGCCGGTGTCCTGTCACTCCTGCCGGGCGGCGCCGAAACCGGGGCCGCCGTGGTCGAAGCCCCGGAAGTCCGGGTCGTTTCCTTTACGGGGTCGACGGCGGCCGGGCGGAAGGTGGGGGAGTCGGCGGCGCGGCATCTTAAGCGTGCCCACCTGGAACTGGGCGGCAACAACGCGCTCATCGTGCTGCCCGGCGCCGACCTGGCCAAGGCGGCTTCCGCCGGCGCCTTCGGATCCTTCATGCACCAAGGGCAAATCTGCATGACGACCGGCCGCCACCTGGTGCACGAGTCCCTGTATGAGGCCTACGTCGCCGCCCTCAGCGAGAAGGCGGAGCGCCTTCCCCTGGGCGACCCGGCCAGCGGGACGGTGGCCCTGGGACCCATTATCGACGAGACGCAACTCAAGCGGATCCACTCGATTGTCGAGGATGCGGTACAGGCGGGCGGCCGGCTTGCAGCCGGGGGAACGCATGAAGGGCTGTTCTACCGGCCAACGGTCCTGGCCGACCTGACGCCGGACAACCCTGCGTTCGCCGAGGAGATCTTCGGCCCCGTCGCCCCTGTGGTCAAGTTCTCCACGACCGATGAGGCCGTGTCCCTGGTCAACGCCAACGACTACGGCCTCTCTGTCGGCATTCTGGGCGACGTCGGCGAAGCCATGCGGATCGCTGACCGGGTCAACTCAGGAAAGGTGCACATCAACGAACAGACCGTCTCCGATGAAGCCAACGCACCCTTCGGCGGTGTCGGTGCCTCGGGAACGGGCTCACGTTTCGGGGGTGCCGCCGCAAACATCGAGGCCTTCACCGAAACCCAGTGGCTGACCATGCGGCCAGAGATCGCGCCGTACCCGTTCTAGCCCGCGGCTCGGTCGGGCCGGGACGGCGGCGGGGTGTTCCGCGGTCGTCCCGCCCCGTTCGGGGCATGCGGCCGCGTTAGTTCGCTGCTACATCCTCGGCTTCTTCGGGCGCCACGAAACGGCAGGAACCCGGGTGGCGCTCGGGCAGCGTGCACGTCCGCCCCGTGGGGAGATGGACGTTGGCGCAGCGGCCGACCATGGCGACGTCCTCACGGACGTGGAGAGTCCGAAGGTCGGGGCGTTCCGCACCGTTGTCCTGGGCCCGGGGCTCGCCGGAAAGGCTGTCTTCTCGATTGTTCATATCGGCCTGATTCCCCCGGCGTGCCGGCTTTGCATCAATGACGAAACAGTTCCATGATCATTCTGACCCAACTGTGTTAACAACGTATTGCCGCGGCCTTGGAACTTTCTCAACGGCCTGACCCTGAGGGTGGCCTCGAACGCCTAGCCGTTGTAGTTTTCCACCTGCCGGACGGGGCGGGGCTCCGCCTCGTCCGGGTTCTCGCCGTACTCCCGCTTGGCCCGGCGTTGCCGGAGGAGGTCCCAGCATTGAACAAGGTCCTGTTCAATGCGCTGAAGCCTTGAGGGGTCAGGAGCGTGGTCCGGGCCCGGTTTTGCGGTCTCCGCCTGTTCGCGAAGGTTCCGTTCTTCGTCCACGAGCGCTTGGATGCGCTGGAGGATGTCCTGTTCGTCCATGGTGTCCTACTTCCCGAAACGATGGATATCCGACAGCGTAGCCACCCGGTCCCGCCTTGAACAGGGCATGCCCTACCCCAGGCCGTCAGCCCAGCAGCTCGTCCGGATAGCACCAGCGCCAATCCTCCCCGGGTTCGACGCTCCGCATGACCGGGTGACCGCTGGCCTGGAAGTGCCGGAAGGCGTGGGTTCCCGGCGATGAGTCGCAGCACGCGACGTTCCCGCACGCCACACACATCCTGAGGTGCACGGTCCTCGTGCCTTCGCGGATGCACGCATCGCAAACGGCGTCGTTGGGCACCGCCGGGTCCGCCGCGGATTCCAAATGCTCGCAGACCCCGCCCGGCCGGGCGATTCCCTCGCCGCCACCACCGGTGGACACGCCAGGTTCAACGAGCGAGGCGTCGAGCATGGATTCCTCGACATCCAATATTTCGAGTACCTCGCTCAATACCTCGTGCGGGTACTGGCCGCCGCTCCTCAGTTCTAGGACCTTCCCCCGCTCCGCCTCAAGCATGGCCAGCCTCAGCAGGGCGTAGCGCTGGCTGGGCGTGACGGTTTCCGAGGACGGCCGGCCCAGCCTTTCCCACGCCGCCAGCCCGCGTTCCTGGGTCCGTCGCTTCAGCATCGCCACGACCTCCGGAGGATCGCTGTCCGAGCGCAGCTCTTCCAGGCGCTGCACGCCGGCCGATGTGGCAAGTTGCATGAGCGAGGCCTTGTTCAAAGCATCCTCGCGCGCGTCGGGCCCCTTGACTCCCAGCAGCCGGACCAGTGCCGGCAGCGTGAGGCCCTGAAGCATCAGGGTGCCGGCAACGACGACCAGCGCCGCGAGGACCAGCACCGAGCGGTGTTCCAGGTCTGCCGGCAGGACCAGCGCGGCGGCGAGCGTCACCACCCCACGCATGCCCGCCCAGGAAACGACGGCCGCGAACTGCCACGGCGGCGCCGGATCTGTCCGGCGCACGGCGGGGATGAGCCGGGGCAGGTAAGTGGCCGGAAAGACCCAGACCGGACGCAGCAGCAGCACGGCCAGCAGCACCACCGCGCAGAACGTCCAGATTTTGGCGGCATCCATCGAATCGTCCCGGACGCCCGCAATAATGGTGCGGACCTGCAGCCCGATCAGCAGGAACACGGAGTTTTCCAGCAGGAACTGAACGGTGTGCCAGTTGCTGCGCTGGCTCAGACGCGCGGCCCCGTTCGGCATGGACGGCGCCTTGGTGCCCATGATCAGGCCGGTCACGACCACCGCCAGGACACCGGAGGCGTGGATGGCCTCGGCCGGCAGGTAGGCGACGAACGGGGCCATCAGGGAGATGGAGGTGTTGATGGCCACGTTGCGGATCCGCTTGCGGAGTTCGGAGAGCACGAAGGCCGCAGCGATACCGACCACCACGCCGCCGCCAGCGGCGAGGACGAACTCGCCCACGATCTGTGTGGCCGAGACAGTTCCGGAAATGGCGGCGATGGCCGCGCGGAGGCAGACCAGCGCCGTCGCGTCGTTGACCAGCGATTCGCCTTCCAGAATGCTGACAATCCGGCGGGGCATGCCCACCTTCCGCGCGATGGCTGTCGCCGCGACGGCGTCCGGCGGCGCGACGATGGCACCGAGCGCCATGGCGGCCGCCAGCGGGATCTCGGGAAACAGCCACGAGACCAGGAAACCGATGGCAACGGTGCCGAAAATGACGTACCCGACGGAGAGAAGGCCGATGGCGCGGCGGTTCGAACGGAAATCGAACAACGAGGTCTGGAGCGCGGCGGCATAGAGCAATGGCGGCAGGAGGCCTACGAGGACCAGTTCGGGATGCAGCTCGATCCTGGGGACGAACGGGAGGAAGGAACACAGGACGCCGGCCAGCACCAGCAGCAGCGGGACGGAAACGTTGATCTTCCTGCCCAGTGCGCTGGCGGCGCAAACGGTGGCCACGAAGAACACCAGCCCCAGAGCTACGTCCATTGAGTCATTGTCTCAGTTTGGCGCGGTTTCCCGACGGCCTTTTCCCGGCGGCCCCTTCCGCCGATGTCTTCCTCGGTCCCGTTCCCATTCGGGGCTGCCCGAGAGTCAGACTGCAGGCGGACACCGGGATCCCGGGGTCCGCCTGCAGCTGCGAGATTAAGCCGTCTGCATCCTTCTCCGAGTCACGAGGAGGACCCCGGCGCCGAGGAATGCGGCAGCCAGGTCCAGCCACTGCCCGTTGACACCCGTCGCGGCGAGGCCCGGTGCCGGGGCTGCAACTCGGGCGGCAGCCGAGCTTACCTGGACGGTGCTCGTTGTGGCGCCGGCGGTCATGCTCTCCGTGCGCAGGGCGGCTAAGCCGGACCCGGTAGCTGCTGAGCCGGCAGCCTCCGAACCGACAGCTGCTGAGCCGGAGCCGGCAGCCTCCGAACCGACAGCTGCTGAGCCGGAGCCGGCAGCCTCCGAACCGACAGCTGCTGAGCCGGACCCGGCAGCCTCCGAACCGACAGCTGCTGAGCCGGAGCCGGCAGCCTCCGAACCGACAGCTGCTGAGCCGGACCCGGCAGCCTCCGAACCG
>JAODMV010000199.1 GCA_025464875.1 Arthrobacter sp.
GGCCGGGGCAGGATCGTGGCCGATGCCGATGATGGTGTCGGCCCCGGCGATGGTGGGCTTCTCGCCCCGGAAGTTCGCGCAGCAGCCCGGGCGGCAGACGTCGTACCAGGGCCCGAGCTTGGTCAGGTGCGGCCGGTCCGCGATGTTGTTCGCGGCGGTCCGCTCACAGATCAGGTCCACGATGCCGGCGACAAACTTGCGGTGCGTGCCGGGAGTGGGCACTCGGGTGGCGGCCAGGCCCAGATTGGCGCAGGTCTCGAGGGCCTCGGTGTCCAGGTCCCAGACAACCTCCATGTGGTCGCTGACGAAGCCCAGCGGCACGATCACGACGCCCTTGACGCCCTGGCCCGCGAGCTCCTCGAGGGCGTCATTGATGTCGGGTTCGAGCCACGGCACGTGCGGCGCGCCGGAGCGCGACTGGTAGACGAGGGACCACGGCGCGGTGAGTCCGGTCTCGGCTTCGACCCGCCGGACGACCGCGGTGCCGGCGGCCAGGTGCTGGGCGACGTAGGCGGAGTCTTCCTCGAAATGGCGGGGCTCGTCCTCGGAGCGTCCGGCTGCTTCGGCATCGCGGGTCGGGATGGAGTGGGTGGCGAAGAGGATGTGCACCGGCGCGTCCGGCGTGCCGGCGGCCGCCAGCTGGCCACGGACCTCGGCGAGGCCGGCCGCCGTGCCTTCGATGAACGGCTCCACGAAGCCGGGGTGGTCGAAGTACTGGCGCACCTTGTCGACTTCGAGTTTGCCGTCCAGCCCGGTTTCCGTCAGCGCCATCCCGATGTCCTCGCGGTTCTGGCGGCAGCTGGAGTAGCTGGAGTAGTCGCTGGTGGTGACCATCAGGACCTTGCGGTGTCCGGCGTCGTACATGTCCTGGAGGGTCTGCGGGATATACGGGTCCCAGTTGCGGTTGCCCCAGAACACCGGCAGCTCGATCCCGCGGGCGGCCAGTTCTGTCTCGATCCCGGCCTTGAGCTCACGGTTCTGCCGGTTGATCGGGCTAATGCCGCCGTTGGCGCGGTAGTGGTGCGAGACCTCTTCGAGCCGCTCGTCCGGGATTCCGCGTCCGCGCGTGACGTTGCGCAGGAACGGAATAACGTCCGCCTGGCCTTCGGGGCCGCCGAAGGAGGCGAGGAGCACGGCGTCGTACTCCTTGGGCGCCATGCGCCCGGCTTCGGTGACCTCGTTTACTGAAGTCACCGGCTCCAGGGGATCCAGCGGACTCATGAGAGGACCTCGGCAATCTCGGCAGCTGTGACCCGCCGGCCGGTGTAGAACGGGATTTCTTCACGCACGTGGTGGCGGGCTTCGGTGGCACGCAGGTGGCGCATCAGGTCCACGAGATCGACCAGCTCGGGAGCTTCCAGCGCGAGGACCCATTCCCAGTCGCCCAGGGCGAAGGATGAGACCGTGTTGGAGATGACCTGGGGGAAGTCGCGGCCGAGCATGCCGTGGTCGCGCAGCATCGCGCCGCGTTCGGCGTCGGGCAGCAGGTACCACTCGTAGGAGCGCACGAACGGGTAGACGCAGAGCCATTCTGCCGGGTCGACGCCGCGGGAGAAGGCGGGGGTGTGGTTCTTGGCAAACTCGGCCTCGCGGTGCACGCCCATGGCGGACCAGGCGATGTCGGTGCCGGCGAACAGCTTGCTGCGGCGGATGTCGCGCGCCGCCCGCTGCAGGTCCTCCGGCTGGGGCCCGTGCAGCCAGACCATGACGTCGGCCTCTGCCCGCATCGCGGAAACATCGTAGCTGCCGCGGTGGACCACGCCGGCCTCGGACAGGCGCGCCAGAAGCGCCTCGAAGTCCCCGGCCGCATCGTCGCTGCGGAGGACATCGGCGGAACGCTTGAAAACCGTCCAGAGAGTAAAGAACTGCTCGGCTGATTCTTCGGTTTTAGTGACAGATTCGGCAGAAGTGTGGCTCATGGATACCAGTCTGCCCCCTCCCTGCATCTAAATCGAAATAGAGCACTTTCTACAATGCGTAGAAGTGCTTTATTTCACATTCCCTCGCCCGGACCTCGCGCCTGACCCGTCCTTAGGCCCTGGACAGCCGGACGGCGGCGGCGCCGGCAAAGAGGGAGAGCCCGACCAGGCAGATGCCCCAGCCGAGCAGCGGGGACGGAGCGGCGGAGTCGACCGTGGAGGCCGACCACATCGAGGTGCTGGCGGAGTGGGCCGATCCGGAAACCACGGGCGACGACGTGTGGGCCGCTTCGGACGGGGCGGGGGTGGCCACGGCCGCGGCCGGTGCCGCGCTGTCGTCGGCCGGCTGCTGGGCCGGCGCGATGCCGCCGGCAGGCTCCGGGTCCACGGCGGGACTCTCCGGATCGGTCGCGGCGGGCCGCGGGGCGGCCGGCTGCTGGGCCGACTCGGACGGCAGGGAGCTGCCCTGAGCCGGGGGCTGTGGCGGCGGGCCGCCCGGCGCCGGTTCCGCCGAATCCGGGCCGTCGGTTGGCTCGGGCTGGGGCGCCGGGGTCTGCTGCGGCGCAGGGCTGACGATTCCGTCCAGCACGTCCTCAAGGCCGAGGGACAGCGGGCCGTTGGCCAGCGGCGCGGCGGAGGCTCCGAGGGATCCCCCCAGCGCCGCGTGCGCGGCAGGAATCCCTGCGGTCAGAGCGAACACCGCTCCGAGTGCGGCAGCTGCGCAGCCGCGCCGGAGTCCCCCATGGTGACCGGTCTGCGTTTTTGCCACGTAAGACCTGAAGTTAACCATGGTCATCGACCCTAGCCGGAATCTCCCCTGCGGGAAACCCGAAGGGGAAACGGAGGAAGTGCCCGGGCTCCGGGCATGCCCGCGAGAGGCGTTCAGGGAAGCAGCGTGCGCACTTGCTTGGGGGTGTCCGCGACGATCGCGGCGAGGCCGTTTCCGGCGAGCCAGCCGCCCACCACCGCAAGTGAGCCGTCCGCCGCGCAGATGTTCCGGATCTCGGCGACGCGCTTCTTGTGTCCGAGGGACGCGAACGGCAGCGCCCCGGCCCAGCGCACCACGTCCCAGCCCACGACGTCGCCGGGCGTGACCGGGACCGCGAGCAGGGCCGAGGCGTCCTTCAGGGCGGTCTGGAACAGCTCATCGTCGGAGCCGGGCTCCGCGGCGCCTGGGCCAGGCTGTTGCGTGGCGGCCGGCCGGTGGTCCTCGCCGCGTCCGTAGGAGAGCCGCAGGACGTGCGTGCCGGGGCCGGTTTGGTCCGCCAGCCAGGCCCACTTGGCGGTGGCGTGCGTCAGCGCCTTGGCCCGGATGCCGGGGCTCTGCGGGGCCACGAGGATCCCGGTGCCGCGGGGGGCGGCGTCAAGTTCGGGCAGGTCCACCACGAGGGTGACCAGGCCGACGTCGGGTCCGGCGGCGGGGCGCCTGGCCGCGAGCTCCGGCAGGGTGTCCGTGAGCAGTCCGACGGCGGCCGGGCCGTCCACCGCAACGACCAGCAGGCCGGCGTCATACGCCGCCTCCCCCGAGGTGACGCGCCAGCCGTGCGCCGTGCGCTCCACCGCGTCCGCCGGGGTGGCGCCGAGCAGGACGACGCCGCGACGGCGCAGATCGGCCACGAGCGCGGTGACCAGCGTGTGCATCCCGCCCCGCAGCCCGGCGACGGCCGAGCCGGCCTTCTGGGGGGCAGCGTTCTGGGGGGCAGTGCTCTGGGGCGCGGCCCCTTCCCTGCGCTGGGCGGCGACGGCGGCGGCGAGGGAGCCGTGCTGGCGGATTCCGGCGCGCAGGCCCGGTGCCACCATGTCGACGTCGAGCAGGCCGGGATCGGCGGAGTGGACGCCGCCGACAACCGGCGCCACGAGGCGGTCAAGGACGCGCCGGCCCATCCGCGCCCGGACCAGCGCCGCCACGCTGGTGACCTCGGCTTTGGTGCCCAGGGAAGCGGGCAGCAGGGCGTCCGCCCATGCCCGCACGGAACCGAGCAGGCCCAGGGAGCGCCGGACCTCCGGATCCCAGGGGTTGGCCGGAATGCCCAGCACCCCGCTCTTCGGCAGTTCCCGCGGCCCGTCAGGCAACTGCACCCAGGCGCCACCGGGATTCGGCCCAACGATGTCGGCGGCCAGGCCGAGCCCGGCGGCGAGGTCCGCCACCGCGGAGGACCGGGTGGCGAAGGACTCGGCGCCGCTGTCCAGGCTCAGGCCGGCCACCGTGTGGCTGCCCACGCAGCCGCCCCAGGCGCCGGTGGCTTCCAGCACGGTGGTGCGCACGCCGGCCCGGGCCAGTTCACGGGCCGCCAGCAGGCCCGAAATCCCGCCGCCGACCACCACGGCGGTCGTCCCGGGGACGGCCGCGCCTGCGCCTGCGGTCATAGCTTTTACTCCGGGGGGATCGAGTGGATGAGTTCGACGACGCGCGTCAGCACCGTGGGGTCCGTCTCCGGCGGCACGCCGTGGCCGAGGTTCAGGACGTGGCCCGGGGCCGCGGCGCCGGCCGCGATCACCTCGCGCACATGGGCTTCGAGGATCTCCCACGGCGCGGAGAGCAGCGCCGGGTCGATGTTGCCCTGCAGCGGCACCGTCCCGCCCAGGCGGCGGTTTGCCTCGTCCAGCGGCAGCCGGTAGTCGACCCCGACGACGTCGACGCCGACGTCGCGCATGGCCACGAGCAGTTCCGAGGTGCCGGTGCCGAAGTGGACCAGGGGCGCCCCGAGATGCCGCACGTGGTCCAGGGCGCGGGACGACGCCGGGGCAACAAAGCGTTCGTAGTCGGCCAGGCCCAGCGATCCTGCCCAGGAGTCGAAGAGCTGCCCGGCGGAGGCTCCGGCTTCCAGCTGCGCCCGGAGGAACATGCCCGAGGCGTCCGCGGCCCAGTTGGCCAGGGCCGCCCAGGTTTCCGGGTCGGCGTGCATCATGGTCCGCGGTCCGAG
>JAODMV010000210.1 GCA_025464875.1 Arthrobacter sp.
GGACGCCGAGCCGCCGCCGGCGAACATGAGCGCGTCGGTCAGCAGCATGGTGGTGGAATCCATCTGGTTCTGGTCCACCAGGTTGAAGCCGCCCGAGCGGGTCATCACGGAGGCGAACAGCGAATGCGTGATCTTGTCGCCCACGCTCATACCGCCGATGGTCCGGATGTTTTCCCACTCCATCAGCCCCCAGAGCACCGTTCCGGCGACGAGCAGGATGAGGGACACCTGGATGGTCAGCTTGGTGTGCAGGTTCCATTTCTTCCAGTTCAGCCCGTTCTGCTGCAGCACCATGACCACCGGGAAGCCGAGGCTGCCGAGGAAGACGCCGGCCATGAGCGGGACGAGGATCCACAGATCCGTCTCGTACGGGACGATGCCGTCCGAGTGGGGCGTGAATCCGGCGTTGTTGAACGCGGATATCGAGTAGAACACCCCGTGCCAGACGGACTGGGCGAAGCTTTCGCCGAGGACCAGGAACCGCGGGATCAGCGCCAGGGCGAGCGCAGCCTCGATCGTCACGGAGGTGACGATGACAATCCGCAGCAAGGTACCGACCTCGCCCAGCCGGCCGGCGTTCATGGCCTCCTGGGCGATCAGCTTGCCGCGGACTCCGAGCCGCTTGCTGACCATCAGCGCCAGCAGCGACGCCAGCGTCAGGGTGCCCAGGCCGCCGACGAAGATGCCGATCAGGATGAAGAGCTGGCCGAAGAAAGACCAGTGCGCGGCCGTGGACACCACCGTCAGGCCGGTGACGCAGACGGCGGACACCGCGGTGAAGAGCGCCTGGTGCAGGGGCGTGACGGTTCCCGCGGCGGAGGAGATCGGCAGCGCGAGCAGGGCCGTGAAGATCAAAATCACCACGGCGAACGCGGTCAGGGCGAGGCGGGCGGGCGAGCTGTTGGCGATGCCGTCGATGAAGTCGCGCAGACGGGTGAAGACCCACAGGCCTTCCCGCTCCTGCGGGACGGGGTGCCAGTTGGCCGGGCTCTTGGACCTCGACTGGCTTTGCGTCATGTGTGGCTTTTCCTCAGTAGAAACTGCTTCCTTGAGTAGTAAACCACTAAACTCCGCGCAATGACGGGGGAGCAGGCCACGGCGCTCGGGTAGCCTGTGATTGATGACATACCTGCCCGGACTCGCCCAGGCCGCCCTCCCGACGACGGTGGTGTGGGATCCAGCCATGACCGCTTACAGTTTCGGCCCGGGCCATCCGATGGCGCCGGAACGCATGGACCTCACTGCGCGGCTGGCCCGCAGTCTGGGGCTGCTGGATCTGGACCATGTGACGGTCGCGGCTCCGGACGTGGCCAGTGACGCCGAGCTTTCCACGGTTCACAGCCCCGAGTTTGTTGCCGCCGTCCGGCGCGTCAGCGACGATCCGCACACCCCGGACCCTGCACGAGGACTGGGCACGGAGGACGACCCGGCCTTCGCCGGCATGCACGAGGCCAGCGCCCGGCTGGCCGGCGGCTCCCTGCTGGCGGCCGCCGCCATCCTGGACGGCAGCGCGGTCCGCGCGGTCAATTTCGGCGGGGGCATGCACCATGCGGCCCGGGACCGTGCCAGCGGGTTCTGCATCTACAACGACGCCGCGCTCGCGGTCCAGAAGCTGCTCGACGGCGGCGTGCAGCGCGTCGTGTATATCGACGTCGACGCCCATCATGGTGACGGCACGCAGAGCATCTTCTGGGACGACCCGCGGGTGCTGACCATCTCCTTGCACGAGAGCGGGCTCACGCTCTTTCCGGGAACGGGGTTCGCCAACGAAATCGGCGGCCCGAGTGCGCAGGGCAGCGCGGTCAACATCGCACTGCCAGCCGGCACCGGGGATGCCGGCTGGCTGCGGGCCTTCCATGCCGTGGTGCCGCAGCTCACCGGCGCCTTCGAGCCGGAGGTCATTGTCAGCCAGCACGGCTGCGATTCACACCGGCTCGATCCCCTGACGCACCTGAACATCAGTGTGGACGCCCAGCGCGAGGCTGCCATCGCCGTCGGTAATCTCGCCGCCCGCCACTGCGACAACCGCTGGATTTCCACGGGCGGCGGCGGTTACGACATCCTGAGCGTGGTCCCGCGGTCCTGGAGCCACCTGATCGCGATCGCGGCCGGCCGGCCCGTCCCGCTCCGCACGCCGGTGCCGGAAGACTGGCGGAGCTACGTGCAGGACAAATACGGGGCCAAGTACGGCGAGGCCGCACCGAGAACCATGGGGGACGACGTCGAGCTGTGGTGGCGTTCCTGGGAAGTGGGCTTCGACCCCAACGACGCAGTGGACCGCAGCGTGATGGCCACCCGCAAGGAAGTGTTCCCCCTCTACGGCCTGGACCCCTGGTTCGACTAAGGTCCGCCCCGCACTAGGAAAAAGCAGATGCCATCTGGCGTATATGTCGCTAGTGTGGAGGGCATGGTGACAGACGACGTATTTGCCGTCATTGCTGAGGCAACCCGGCGTGACATTCTGGTGGCCCTCTGCAAGGGGGACAAGGCAGTGGGGGAACTGGTCCAGGAGCTTGAGGCGAGCCAGCCCACCATTTCCAAGCACCTCAAAGTCCTCCGGGAAGCGGACCTGGTGAGCATGCGAGCCCAGGGACAGAAGCGCTACTACGCGCTGAATCCGAAGCCGCTGGCCGGGATCGCCAGCTGGCTGGAGACGTTCGACGTCGGCCCCGCGGCCGTTGAGTCATCGCCGGCCGTCGTTCCGGATCCCCGGCTCCGGGCCGTCCCGGACACCACGGCCGCCCCGCAGCCTGCAGTCGCGGCCCTGGCAAGCCGCCCGGTGGGCAGCCCGCTGAGCCCCGCCGTCGTCATACCGGTGGGGACGGCTGGCGAGGACAGGATGCCGCAGCAGATCGGACGCACCGTCGGCCGTGCGGCCACGAAGGCCGCCGACCTGCTGGCCAACCTGCCGAAATTCGGCCGGAAAAAGTAGCCCAAGTAGCTCGCAGCAGCTGTCGTTTTGGGCGTTGGGAACGACAACAACTGCCAGTCAGTTGGCCGGGCGGACTACTTCGTCAGCAGGCGCACGTGGTCCGGGTTCAGCTCCGAGAGCCGGCTGACGCCCAGAAGGGCCATTGTGCGCACCATGTCGGTCTCCAGGATCTGGAGGGCGCGGGCGACGCCTGCCTGGCCGCCGGCCATCAGCCCGTACAGGTACGCCCTGCCGATCAGC
>JAODMV010000213.1 GCA_025464875.1 Arthrobacter sp.
CACCACCATCCCGTGGATCAATATCCACGGGCTCCATCGAATAGGAGCTCCACGATGGCTAAGGCTGAACTCCGTAAGCCCAAACCAAAGTCCAACCCCTTGAAGGCCGCTGACATCACTGTCATCGACTACAAGGACGTAGCATTGCTGCGCAAGTTCATCTCCGACCGCGGAAAGATCCGCGCCCGTCGCGTCACTGGCGTCACGGTGCAGGAACAGCGCAAGATCGCCCAGGCAATCAAGAACGCCCGCGAAGTTGCTCTGCTGCCTTACTCCGGCGCTGGCCGCGGCTAAGGAAGGGATTAACTAACATGGCAAAGCTCATTCTGACCCACGAAGTAACCGGTCTCGGTGCTGCTGGCGACGTTGTCGAGGTCAAGGACGGTTACGCACGTAACTTCCTGCTGCCCCGCGGTTTCGCTCTGACCTGGTCCAAGGGTGGCGAGAAGCAGGTTGAGTCCATCAAGGCTGCCCGCGTTGCCCGCGAGCACGCTTCCCTGGAAGACGCTCAGAAGCAGGCCGCTGCACTCTCCGCCAAGCCGGTCAAGCTGGTCGTCAAGGCCGGCGAGACCGGACGCCTGTTCGGCACCGTCAAGCAGGGCGACGTAGCCGACGCTGTTGAGGCCGCTGGCCTTGGCCGCATCGACAAGCGCAAGGTCGAACTGCCGGCACACATCAAGTCGGTCGGTTCCTACCAGGCCAACGTCCGCCTGCACGCAGACGTTGCCGCAGTGATCGAGCTCGACGTAGTCGCAGGCAAGTAGTTCCTTAGACTACGGCCCCTCGGCCAAGCAGTCCTGTACTGCGAGAAGGCCTCCGCCTTCGGTTCCCCCGGGATCCGCCTGCGGAGGCCTTCTGTCGTTAAACAAGGCGAGGGCACCAGTGCCCCGTAGCGGGCGGCTGCACACCCATGCACGGCCCCTGCCGTCTTACGCCTCTAGCCGTGGTGCAGGACGGTGGTCACGTGCCGGTAGCCGTTCCGGATCAGCTCGGCCAGCACCGACTCGTCGACGTCGTCGAGCGTGTTGACGTACAGGCAGCCCGCGCCGGTCGTGTGTTTCCCCAGCCGGCCCAGCAACTGCGCAGACACCGGGCCGTACGTGAGGCCGTAGAGCGAGAGTCTGGCCTTCCGGGGAGAGAAGCCGACGGCCGTGGCGTCGCCCTCGCGCCCGCTGTCGTACTTGTAGTGGTAGCGGCCGAACCCCACAATGGTCGGGCCCTACATTTCCGGCTCGTCGCCGGTGATCTCGGACATCAGCGCCAGCAGCCGAAGGCCATCGCGGCGCCGGACCGGATGTTCCACTGCCGCCAGGAACTCCTCGACGGAGGCGCCGGTCGCCTGGGTCTTGTTTTCCGCCATGGGGGCAGTTTTCCAGACGGCGGCATGATTGTCAGCCGCAGCGGCCGGGTCGGGGAATAAAAGACGCGGATGGCGGCTTGACTCGATAGATGCAAACGCATGTAGTACACCGATCTAACGGCCTTACCCCACACCAGGAGCACTTCATGGAAACCCGCCGCCTCACCGTCCTCTCCGCCGGACTCGGCGTCCCGTCGTCCAGCCGCTTGCTGGCGGACCAGCTGGCGGCTTCGGCCGAACGCCAGCTTTCGGCGTCCGGCTACGCCGTCAGCGTCGACGTGGTGGAACTGCGGGACCTGGCCGTGGACATCGCCAACAACTTCGTCACCGGCTACGCCGCCCCGCGCCTCGCCGAGGTGATCGCGGCCGTCGAGGCCTCGGATGGCATCATCGCGGTCAGCCCCGTGTTCAGCGCCTCCTACAGCGGCCTGTTTAAGTCCTTCATCGACGTCCTGGACCCCGCGTCCCTCGAGGGCAAGGCTGTCCTGCTGGGCGCCACCGCCGGCACGGACCGGCACCAGATGGTTCTGGACTTCGCCATGCGGCCCCTGTTCATCTACCTGCGCACCCGGATCGCCGCTTCCGCTGTTTTCGCCGGCCCGCAGGACTGGGGGAATCCCGACGACGGCGGCTCCCCGCTCTCGGCCCGGATTGACCGGGCGGCCGGAGAATTCGTCGGACTGCTTCAGGGACCGCAGCCGGCGCGGAAGCCGGCCCCGCTGGAGTCGCTGCCGTTTGACCAGCTGCTCGCAGACATCTCGGGCCGGCAATAGCAAGCCGCCCACGGCCGCCCGGAAAGAAGGAAAGACCGGGCTCCGGTCTGAAGAACCGCGTCAGTCGTCGAGCAGGGCGATGAATTCCCGGGCCTGCTTCATCGAGATGTCCGAGTGGCGCGTCAGCGCGGTCGCGGCCCCCTCCGTGTCGCCGCTCTTGGCCAGCGTGCGGATCCTGCCGTAGATCTCGTCATTTAGCATGTTGCTGCTGACCTCGCGCGTGACATCCCCCTTGCTGGCGATCGCACGGTAACGGTAGGGGAAGCGCTGGGGCGCATCGTCCTCGTCGTCGTGAGCGGCCTCCGCCGGGGCCGGGGGGCGGAAGGGTTGGGGATGGGCCGCCAGGGCGCCGACGGCGTCACGAGAGGCGCGGAGGCCCTCCCCGGTGGCCTCGAAGTAGAGCTTGATCGCCGCCATCGCCTGTCCCTGGGCGATCAGCGCATACAAGCGGCGGTGCTGGTCCTGGCTGAGCTTGGCTGCCGCCGCACGCGCCAGCTCCAGGGAGTCGTGGCGGCCGGGCGGGGCGCCGGTTTCCGGCCGCTGCCTCGCTCCGCGACGGCCCACGGCCCGGGCAGCCAGCAGTACGCAGGCACCGACGAGCGCCAGGATCAGGATGGGGATGAGCAGGGATTCCATGTACTACAGCCGATCTACATAATTTTTGGCGGTCAGGAGATCTGAGTGGGTTGCCTGTCGCAGCAGCCTGACGGCCTGCATTTTCTTACCACTCCGGGCCAGCGACTGAAGCTGCAGGGCAAGCTGGGGGTTCAGTGGGCCGCCGGGAAAAATGGGGCCCTGGTAGCAGGATTTCGCCATGGCGGGGGCGGCGCCGGCGTGGGCTCGCGGGGCAGCCCGCGCATGATCCGCTTGCTGGGCCTGGTGTTGTTCGTTCTGGCTGGGCCGGGTTGCCGCATCCACGCGGGCGCGCGCGACCGTGGCGGCCTGAACCTGGGCGGCGTAGTGGGCCTGCGACCGCGCGCCCAGCTCCAGCTGGTAGCGCTCGGCGTCGGAGATGCCAAAATCCCGTGGCTTGAGCGCGGTGGCGAATGCCCAGAGCACTGCCACCAGAATGAGGGCAGGCAGTATGTCTAGCAGTACATCGCCCATGAATAGAGCTTATGCCAGATCACAGTTATCCACAGCATATTCTTCCGATCGCATACAGTGTGCACGGCTCGGCCGTCAATTCGGCAGCATAATGTGGGGTCCGCCACAAAATGCCAGGATTTTCCACCATTTGTGGCCATCGCCCGGGCCGATATCCCCAAGCTTCACTTGCAGGCTGTGGATGAAGCTTCGGAAAAATAGTTTTGTATCCACAAGGGCGGCGGGGTGTTTTCGCAGGTCAGCGCCGGATTCCAAGCTTAATTATTTTTCTATCCACAGCTGTTCCCACAGGCTGTGCACAAGCGGGAGGCAGTAGTTCACAGCTTATCCACAGGGTTGCGCTTCGGCCGTGTTGGTGCCTGCGTGACGGGGGGATAGCGTAGCTGGATATCGGGATTGGGATGCGAAAATCCGATGACCGATGCACGACGGGTTCTCCCAGCCGCGACGGCGTCCGCACCGGATCCAATGCTGCGGATAACGCGGAGCTGCAGCCCCGTTCGACAACGGCCGGGCGCATGCAGCAGGGCCGGCAACCCGGGCAGGGCCGGGCAACCCGGGCGGGCCCGTCGCCGGGCGGCCCACGACATTCGGCAAGAATGTCGGAGCCGGCTGATAAGAATTAACCGGTCGATGGATGCCGGGTTTGACGCCAATGAGCACCAAAGCACATGGGTTACGCGCCGCCGGCGAACGGATATCCGCCGCGGCACACAATGAAGGACGGCAGTTTTGTCAGTTACGCATCTGGACTCAGTCGAGGGCACGCGGGGATCCGAGGGCAGCCGCAAACCGCCGCAGGACATCCCCGCCGAGCAATCCGTGCTGGGCGGCATGATGCTGTCCAAAGACGCCATTGCCGACGTCGTGGAGATTCTGCGGGGGGCGGATTTCTACCGCCCCGCGCACGAGACCATCTACGAGGCCATCATCGACCTTTACGGCCGCGGCGAACCTGCCGACGCCGTGACCGTCTCGGATGAACTGACCAAGCGCGGTGAGGTCAACCGGATCGGCGGACCCGCCTACCTGCACGAGCTCATCCAGACTGTTCCTACCGCAGCCAACGCCGGTTACTACGCCGAAATCGTGGCCGAGCGGGCGGTCCTGCGCCGCCTCGTCAATGCCGGCACCAAGATCGTCCAGCTCGGCTACGGCGCCGACGGTGAAGTTGAGGACCTGGTCAACCAGGCGCAGGCCGAGATCTACGCCGTGGCGGAGCGGCGCACAGCAGAGGACTACGTGGTCCTGAAGGACGTCATGGAGTCCACGGTGGACGAGATCGAGGCCTCAGGCCATCGTGGCGAAGGCATGACAGGTG
>JAODMV010000228.1 GCA_025464875.1 Arthrobacter sp.
TGTCCTCGATCCTCCAACTGGTCGCGCCGAGGGCGAAGATATCTCCCACCCGGGACTCGTAGACCATTTCCTCGTCGAGTTCACCGACGCGGCGGCCGCCCTTGGCCGCGGCAGCCGCGGGGCTGGCAGCCCGGCCGTCGCCGTCGGAGCGGCCGGACCCTCCGCTGCCTTCCACCTCGGTGCCGATGATGTAGACGCCGAACAGCCCGCGGTCCGGGATGGTCCCTCCGGACGTGACGGCCAGCCGCTGCGCGCCCGGACGTCCTTCGATGGTCCCGGCATTGCGGTCCCAGACGATCCGGGGCCGCAATTCCGCGAACTCGTCCGAAGGGTAGCGGCCGGCCAGCAGGTCCAGGGTGGCCTCGAAGGCGGAGCGGGGGAGCGAGGCGAAGGGTGCGGACCGCCGGACCGTGGAAAACCATTCCTCCACGTCGATGGCGTCCAATGCGGTGGCCGCGACGGTCTGCTGGGCGAGGATGTCCAGCGGGTTGGCCGGGACGCTGAGCCGCTCGATCTTGCCGCCGAGCATCCGTTCCACCGTGATGGCCGTGTGCACGAGGTCCGCGCGGTGCTTCGGGAACAGCACGCCTTGGGAGATCTCGCCGACCTGGTGTCCGGCGCGCCCCACGCGCTGCAGCCCGCTGGCCACCGACGGCGGGGACTCCACCTGCACCACCAGGTCCACGGCGCCCATGTCGATCCCGAGCTCCAGTGAGGACGTGGCCACCACGCAGCGCAGCCGCCCGGATTTGAGGTCGTCCTCGATCAGGGCGCGCTGATCCTTCGACACGGAACCGTGGTGGGCCCGGGCCAGCACCGGATCGGCGCCGGCGGTGCTGCCGGCCTGGGCCATCATGTGCGCCGGGGTAGCTGTGGAGGCGGGTGCCGGCGCGGAGGCATCCCCTGGCTGTGAGCCGGGGAGCGGCTGGGACTCGGCCGCGCCCCAGCCGCCGCCGGCAGCCGTCAGCTGGCGCTCAGCGTAGATCTCGTTCAGGCGGGCGGTCAGTCGTTCGGCCAGCCGGCGCGAGTTCGCGAACACGATGGTGGACCGGTTCGCCAGCACCAGGTCCACGATTTTCTCCTCCACGTGCGGCCAGATGGACGCCTGCGGTTGGAGCCCGGAAGCCGGGCCGGAGTCGAAAGCGCCGGCGGCGCCCTGGAGATCGGACATGTCCTCGACCGGGACCGAGACGGTCAGGTCCCAGTTCTTTCGCGACGGCGGGGCCACGATTTCTACCGGTGCCGAGCCGGCGAGGAACTGCGCGACGAGTTCCTTGGGCTCTACCGTGGCGGAGAGGCCGATCCGCTGGGCGGGTTTGGGCAGTAGCGCGTCCAGGCGTTCCAGCGATACCGCGAGGTGGGCGCCGCGTTTGGTGCCGGCCACGGCGTGGACCTCGTCCACGATGATGGTGTCCACCTCGCTCAGCGTCTCCCGCGCCTTGGAGGTCAGCATCAGGAATAGCGACTCGGGGGTGGTGATGAGGATGTCGGGCGGGTGGCTGAGCAGCGAGCGGCGGTCCGCCGCCGTCGTGTCCCCGGAACGGACCCCCACCGTGATCAGCGGCGCAGGCAGGCCAAGGCGCTTGGCGGTCTGGGTGATGCCGATCAGGGGGGCCCGGAGGTTGCGTTCGACGTCGACGCCCAGCGCTTTGAGCGGGGAAATATAGAGCACGCGGGTTTTCCGCTTGGGCGCCTTCCTGCGGGCGCCCTTCCCTTTTGCCGCGTCCAGACCGGGCAGTTCCTCGGGCTCGGCGGGGGCGGAGACCAGCAGCCGGTCCAGCGCCCAGAGAAACGCTGCGAGCGTCTTGCCCGAGCCGGTAGGGGCGACGACCAGGGCGTGGGACCCGGAGGAGACGGCGTTCCAGGCGCCGTTCTGGGCCGGCGTAGGCGCCGAAAAAGCACCCAGGAACCAGTCCCTGGTCGGCCGGCTGAACCGGTCCATGGCGTCGGCCGCAAGTGTGCCGGCGAGCTCCTGCCCCTTCATTCCTCCATCATGCCTTACGGCACCGACAGTAATTGGCGGCGGTATTTCGTGCGGTGTTGGGCCGGCCCCGGCCGCCCGGCGCTACTTGGCCTGGAAGGCCGAGATCGTCAGCAGCTTGATACCCGCATTGCTGCAGGCCTCGCGCGGCTGGGCGAGGAACAGGGAAGCGGTGTCCTCGGGCGGATAGACCCTGAGTCCGGCCGCCTGCGTCCGCGAGCAGTCCGTGTGGTTCCCCGCCTGGCTGTAACGCAGCGTGGCGGTACCGGCCTGTCCCGGCGCGAGCAGGACATCGGTGACGGGGGTGGATTCGCCACGGACGGCAGGCTCGCCGATCGGCTCGCCATCGGCCCCGGCGGTGAGCGATACGCCCGCGAAGCCCTTGAGCAGGCACGGTTCGGTGCCGGAGTTTGTCAGGATCAACTGCATGTAGACGCTGCCGGCTGCCCCGCCGCCGGTGGAGTCGGTGGCGGCGGCCAAGTTGGCGGCTTTGCACAACGCAGGGCCGGACGCGGCGGAAGGCTGCGCGGGCGGGGCCGAAGAAGGCTGCGCCTCGGCAGCCTCTGCCGCGCCGGCGGCGTTCGGCTGGCTCGACGAGCCCACGGAGGGGGACGGCGGTCCGCTGGCAGCCTGGGGCTGCGGCGCTCCTGCACCGCAGCCGCCGAGCAGGAGCGCCGCGGCGAACGCGGCGACTGCCGTTGTGGTTGCCGGTCGATGGTTCATTTGCTGAGGCCTCATGGCTCAACTTTTATGCCCGCCGTTGCCGTAGTCAACGACGCCACGACGGCGGAACCCGATTGATGCCCGGATTGTGACTCCGGGCATCAACCGCGTCCAGCTACTTTTTGGCGCCGGGCGGCGGACGGTGAGACCGCGCCGCCCGTCCCCGGCCGTGTTAGTTCCGGCTGCCTTGGGTCCGGCTGCGGGCGAAAGCGAGTCCGCCCAGCGCCAAACCGCCGACGCCGGCGATCAGTCCGGCCCAGCTCCGGGCCTGGGCGCCGGCGTCGGTCACCGCGGCGGCGTGGGCCGTGCCGGACGCCTCAGCGGATGACTCGGAGCCGGCGGCACCGTGCCCGTTGGCTGCGGGAGCCGCGGTGATGGTGACCGACGGCGCCGGGGCCTTGAGCGCATGCGCGTCCTGGCCGTCCTGCGGAATCTGGGACCAGTCGGTCTGCCCCTGCTCGCAGTTCTGCAGGGTCGGGAAATAAAGGGTCTTGCCGGCCGTGTCCGGCAGTTTCGCCGAGAGCACCAGCGCGTCACGGAATTCCGGCTCCAGTGGCGCCTTGGCGGTGTAGACAATCTGGCTGGTCCGCTTGGTGATGGACGTGCCGTCCGCCAGTTTCTTCGGCTCGGGCAGCTGCTCCACGACCTTCTCGGCCGTCCAGTTCGGGTTCACCGTGGGCTGGGCGTCGTTGAGCTCGGCGGGCAGCGTGATGGTCATCTTGGTGGTGCCGTAGGTATCGCAGCCGTGCGGGATTCCGAAGGTGAGCAGGGCATACGAGTTCGCCGCGGTCTTGTCCGGGGAGATGCCGACATGCGCCGAGGCGCCGCTGATGCCGGCGAGCATCAGCGCAGCGGTTCCGCCGGCCACCGCTGCGCCGGAGAGGGCACGGCGGAGCGTGGACTTGGTCAGTGACTTTTTCAAAAGAGGGCCTTTCAAGGGTGCGCGTACCCGGTGAGGCAGGCGCAGGAAGTTCGGTGCGGGCGCGGCAAAGCCGGCTGGCAGATCGGCCGCGGCCAGGGAAAGGTCAGGAGAATACGACGGCGGCGGGCGGCCCGCGGCGGCAATCGAGCCGAAGGTTCCGCCACGGCAGTGGGGCCGAGTCCGCCGGCGAGCCGGCCGCCGCCGGTGCCGCGACGACGTCGGACGCCACGGGCGCGGGGAGCTGGATGAGCGGACGGAGCCAGGCGGCGAGGGACCAGAGCGCGTCCTCGCCCTTGGCAAGGAGCAGGGCGCAGGCCAGGGTCGCCAGCAGATGGCCGGCAAACATCAGGGAGGCAAAACTTGGATCCAGCTCATGGGGCTGGAAATGGTGCTGCGGGCCGACGGGCAGGACGACAGGGACCTGATGGTGCGGCGCTACCGTGCCCGCCGGGCCCGAAAGGGGGCCGCCGAACGCGGCAAAGGTCTCGTGCAGCACGAACTGGCCGGCCGCCAGCAGGCCCGTCATGGCCGGGATGCTGAGCTTGAGGCGGGTGGCCGCGGTACAGGCGAGCCCGGTCAGGGCCACGACCGCCAGCAGGATTCCGGGGGCAGGAAGGTGGCCGCCTGCCACGAGGTGCGCGAAGGCGGCCAGCGTCACCATGGTCGTGGCGATCATGGCGGAGCGGAGACGATGGAAAGGAGCCCGGGCGGGCTGGGTGCGCACGGAGTCCTCCCTGCTGGCTCGTCGTTGGCGGCGTTTCCCACATTCTATCGAGGGATCGGGGGAGGGCCTCCGGAATGCTGACGTAGCCAGCTCCTTTGACGCGGCAGACCATACGCAGAACGGGGTGAGACGTCAATGCCCTGGGCCCTGCACTGCCGTCAGTTAGAATTCGACAGTGGACTTTGCAATCGAATTCACCCCGGACCTGGCAGTAGCCTTCCTGACGCTTTTCGTGCTCGAGATAGTTCTCGGCGTGGATAACGTCATCTTCATTTCGATTCTGGCCAGCAAGCTTCCGGTTGAGCAGCAGGCAAAGGCCCGCAACCTCGGCCTCGCTCTCGGCATGCTGATGCGCATCGTGCTGCTGTTTGCCGCCTCCTGGATCATCACGCTCACCAATGATCTGTTCGAGCTGTTCGGAATGGGTTTCTCGGGCCGGGATCTCATTCTGATTCTCGGCGGACTGTTCCTGGTCTATAAGGCCGTAACCGAGATCCACGAAAAACTCGAAGGCCGCGAATCCCATGGGACGGGCCGGTTGAAGGCTGTCACGTTCAGCGCGGTCCTGACGCAAATCATCATTCTCGACATGGTCTTCTCCTTCGATTCCGTGATCACCGCTGTCGGCATGGTGGATAACCTCGTGGTGATCATCACCGCCGTGCTTCTCTCGTTCGGCGTGATGCTGTTCTCGTCAAAGTTCATCTTTGCTTTCGTCAACAGGCACCCCACCGTCAAGATGCTGGCACTGGCTTTCCTCGTGCTCATCGGCACCTTCCTCATCGCTGACGGGTTCGAGGTCAAGATCGACAAGGCACTGATCTACGGCCCGATGGCGTTCGCGATCATCGTGGAGGCGCTGAACCTGACCTACAAGCGCCGCCAGGAGAAAATCGCCGGCGAGCACATCGAACCCGTCCACCTTCGCCACGCGTACACCAAAGCCGACGACCACGACGCCGTCGCGGCAGCGACGTCGAAGGGACCGGAGGCCGGGGCGGTCTCCCTGTCCCGGAAGCCCGTCACCGGCCGGGTCACGGAAGACGACGGGCACCAGGAACCTGTCGGCCTCGGCTAAACCGCGGCGGCGCTACGCCCAAGCAAATAGATCTTGACCTCTGCCGTGGGGTGGTGGAAGCCTGAAATAGCTCCTCCTGGTGTAGCTTCTGTTGGCCAGCTTTCTAGGGCTGCGCTGATGCGGTGCGCAACGGTTACCTCAAGCCCGCCGAGATCGTCACGCAGCGCGTCCCGCTGCAGCATATCGCCGAGGGCTATCACGTCTTCTCGGCCAAGTTCGACGGGTGCATCAAGCCGCTCGTCGTTCCGGACGCCTCGAAAGCGTGAGTCCCGGACGGGCCGGTGCCGGAACCCCCGGCGGAGCGGAAAGGACCCCCGATGCCGGCCCCTGGCTCCTCGCCGGCTGGCTCGCCGCCGCCAAACTCAAGAAACTGCGCCAGCACCGCACCAGCTAAGCGCCACCGCGCGCCGGACGCGACACGCACCAGATCAGGGCGCCCGCGAGTTCAAAGCAGGTCGGGCGCGCTGGAGAGGATATAGTCCGTGGCGGCCGGACCCGTCATGGCCAGAGCATTATCGCCCGGTTTGATCCGATGCTCCTCCAAGGCAGCCCATAGCGCCTGCGGGGGCTCCGGCTGGGTCTGGTTTATCAGGCACCAACTGGTGTACAGGCCGTACAGTTCATCCTCGCCCAATCCTCCGTCGGTTTCCCGGTCGGTCGTAACGGCCTCCACGAGGAACCTGTCAAAATCTGTCGAAGTCATGTCCGTTCCTCCATGCCGTTCCCATCACGTCGCCGGCCTTGCCGAGCGCTCTCGAAACCCTGCCCCCACCCCGACTTTCAAGACTAAATTAAGAATAGACAGATCGTTCTGTCTATTCTTTCGGTTCACGGCAGCCCCCGCCAGATGATCCAGTGCCAACCCGGGGTGGTCGGGGTGTTCGGGCTTTCCCATCTCACCGGGCCGATAATCAGGGCCGGAGAGTGAGGGACCGGCGGCCGCCGCGGAACAGCCGCTGGGGGCTGGGATGATAGGTGCCCTTGACGTTCCCGGTCGTGCTCGGCACGCTTGACGGGGTCGCTGAGAACGGCGTAGGCATCCATGATCTCGTGCAGCTCGCCCGCTGTCCCCGGGGCCACTCCGGGCACGGCTTCGCCCGGCCGGGTGTCGGGATGGTGCATCCGCAGTAGCGCCCGGTAGGCACGCGCGATCTCGCGGCCCGTCGCCGCGGGGCCAACGTTGAGGATGTCGTATAAATCCCGACTGCGCTCTTTCATGGTCCGCTTCCTCTGCTGTCCCGGTGGCGCCCGGACCCACCCGTGACGCCGCCCGCGGGCGGGTCCGGAAGGGGCTTCCCGCGAGCCGGCAGGGGACCTCCCATGCCCGCGGTCCCTGTCCAGCAACTTATCTACCATGTCTGGTATGGATTTTTTATAGCACCGGCATGAAACTCGGGCAAGAGGCTTCCGAGGTGGCGGACGGAGACTTGTCGGCCTGGCGGGCCTGCGGCTGCTAGGGCGGCAGGCCCGGACCACTCACGCCGTCGGCTGGCTGTTTCCGGTGACGGTGCGGAGGGCCCGGCAGGGGCCTAGCGAATCACCGCCTGATCGTACGCGCGCTTGGCCGCTGCTTAGGCGTCGGCCAGTGCCTGGCCGGCCGGATCGCACTGCCGCTGCCGATACCGTCCCTGGTTGTGGTCTTCATCTTCGAATTCCAGGCCAGCTGGAACCTGCAGTCCGCGTTGATCTACCTCAACGCCGGAAGCGTCGAAGGCTTCACCGCTCCCCCGGGGATTGCGTACGCCATGACCAGGTTCAGTCCGACGAATGGCGGGCAAGGAGACTGCCAGTACGTCATGGTCGCGACGTTGCTCATCACGCTTCCCGTGCTCGTGCTCTTCGCCTTTGGTCAGCGCCACTTCATTGAAGGAGTGGCGACAGAGGGCAGGAAGGGTCGAAGCTGTTGCGATCGCAACGCTAGAGGGCTGTCTGGGCGGCCCAGTTCGTCGTAGACTTCGGCCATCAACGTCGTATCGATGCATAGGGGAGAATCATGGCCTACACCGGAACTGGCAACGAGAAGGCTGTGCTTGCGAGCGACTTGAACCGGAGTCACGTCGGACACACCGTCAGCTTCGAGCCTGACGAGTTCACTGTCATCTTCGGCCGCATAGGGGCCATCGCGCGCAAGGAAGGCGGAGTCACCCTCGCTTTGGACGGTGTCATCGGCGCAGGCGGGCTGCAGTCGCACTACAGCTTGCCCCCGACCCAGAACGTCTACGTGCAGCCTGACATGCTGACCAACACCGAATCGACGATCAAGGATCTGTTTGGCAAGGTGCAGGACAACCTGCGCGGCCATAAAGGTGACTCGTCCTCCCAGCAATAGTCTGGCTGCACTGTTTGATCCCGCGGGTCTGGCGGACGACGAGCTAGACGCCCTGGCGGAGGCTCGGGCGCGCTGTGTCTGACTAAACCCGCGCCCTATATTTGACCCGCATAAAAAGCGTTATCGATACCCTTCAGGCCGGTTGAGGACAAGCGAACGGGGAATGCGTTGCTAACTTTCCAGCAGATAGATTCTGACCGAAGCAAAACCAAGAAGTGGCGCGCTGCCGCATGGGCCGTCATGTTTGCCTTCGCAGCGTCCGTGCTCGGTGCTGCACCGTCGACCGCGGCGAGCACCACAACCGTCAAAGTCGCTTCTTACAACGTCGACTCGGCGTGGCGCGAGGTGTCTCAGCCAGGAATCCCTACCTGGGACTCCCGCGTTGTCGGCGTCAAGAACGTCATTAACATGGCAAAGCCTGATGTGGTCGGCATCCAGGAAGCGCCGAACATCACGATTGGCCCGCGCCATTACACGCAGGCACCCGACATTCAGCGGGCGACGGGTTACGCCATGTATCAGCCTGCTGACGGCGCGACCGAACCAATCCCGATCCTGTGGCGCGCTGGGCTTTTCGATATGACCGCGTCCAGCTACAAGATTTTCGAGTACAGGCCCTATCCGAACTATGGCCGAGCGATGACCTGGGTCAAACTGAAGTCCAAGGCGACCGGCAACGAATTCTTCGTCTTCAACACCCACTTCCAGTCCGGCGCGGACGGGCAGGCTGCCCGCAAGGCCGAAGCGGCAATGCTCGCCGCCGAGATCCAGCGGGTCAACCCCAGCCGGTTGCCAGCCTTTGTGACCGGAGACTTCAACGCCTCTGCAAGCAACTCTGCCCCGCAGACGGCCCAGCTCGGCGCCATCGGCTACAGGGACAGTTACGGGGCCGCTGCTGTGAGGATGCACCCGGCGCACAAGACCTACAACGGATACCTGACTCCGGCGGTCGGTGGATCCCGCATTGACCAGGTGTATGTCGGTGCCGCCAACAACTTCACCGTCCACTACTGGGAGAACTGGACGCCATACGGCAATCAGATCGTCGGTGGACGCCCGCCGTCCGATCACGACCTGATCTACACGGTCGCCACCTTCAACTAGGAGCACAAGGGACGACTTCAGGACCGATAGGGAGAGCTACCACCTCGCCGCGCCGTCCGAGATCGCCAGGCATAGCAACTCCGGAATCGAGAATCTCGCCGCCGGGGCATAGCAGGCCCTTGACGGGTTCACCCAGAACCCTGCGTGCGTGATGCTCGGCATTCTCTGGCCTGTGATGGAACGGGCCAAGACGGCGCTGATTCTCTCCACACCCTTCACGTTCGGGTGGATCCCATCGAATGTCAGGCTAGGAATATACCTGTCGTTGGCGGCGCGGACCCCGGCCATCGCGTCCACGAACTCCCAGCCATGGGCGCTCGCGAACGTTTCCATCTGCCTGTTGTAGGAGACCGCCCATTCTGGGGCTCGGTCAAATGGTGGGATGGCGGAGATTATGGTCCGCGTCGCGCCGACCGTTGCGACGATTCCCTCAATGTTTGAAGCGCTCTGCGCGAAGTTCATGTGGCCCAGGTCATTCGTACCGGCAATGATCACAGCGACATCGGAATATACCGGTGTCACGTTGGCCAACATCGTGCCGGTAGTCGCACCACCCCTTGCCCAGCCGCCGACGAGGCGTTGGTTCGCCGGAAGGTGCGACGGCCACGAAAGAGCGTCGAGTCGGCCATTGTTGAAGTCGGGGCTATTTCCTTCAGTGATGGAGTCGCCGACTGCCGCGACGGTGATTTGCTTGACGGGCCCGGGTGATGTCCCGCGGCTCTGGTAAGCAGCCTGGACTTTGTCGGGCGAAGGCTCCTGGTTTTGGGGGACAGAGCCGCTGGCTCCTCCTACAACAGCAAGGACCGTGGCCCCCAGCAGCCCAAGGTGGCGACGAACATGGTGGCGCAAACGCATGAGCCCTCCCTGGGGAGTCAAATGGTGCATGAAGTCTAGGCGCCGCAAAACGGGAATGGGTAGGGTCTTCAAGCCCCCCTCTCGGATCCTCCGGCCGAACCCCGGGCAAAGCAAAGGCCCCTCCTTCCCCGGTCTAGAAGGGAAGGAAGGGCCTTGCTATGCGGCGGCTTGCGCAGAATAACGAAGAGCGGGATCGAGCACAGGAGTGCCAGGAGGATGTCGCCGCCGCCCCAGGTGTTGGTTATCGCGGACCGGAGGAAGGCAAAGACGACCATGGTGAGCATGGAGAATGAGGCATAGAAGCCCCACCTTCGCCGAATACTCCACCATCGATTGACGGAACCCAGGTGCGTTGGACGGCCCCGAGGCACTAAGGACAGACGACCCCCCAACCTGGGTAAAGCAGCGAAGGTGAGAACCAGATAGACGACGCTCAGGGTACTGATCGGTGTGAGGCTGCCGGTAAGCAGGGTCACGAGCCCGGCAAGAATTGGCGCCACAACAAAAAGAAGCACTTCGACGAGTCGCGGGCTAAATCCCTCTAGTTTCGATGTGGCTGACCCTGTCATGAGAACAGCCAAACACAGAAATTTGCCAAAATGGAGCAACCATAGACGCGTGCGCTGAAAGATCTACGTGACCATCAACTGCAAATACCCGAACGGGGCCGCCCCTGGTGACCTCACGTTAGATCAGGCACGTGTGGCGGGCCGTCCTACGGGAGGT
>JAODMV010000269.1 GCA_025464875.1 Arthrobacter sp.
CAGGCGTCGGGCGCGCCCTGGCCGGCCCAGTGACGGATGGCGACGGCGGCGGCACAGGCACCCGTGCCGCAGGACTGCGTTTCCCCCACTCCCCTTTCGTGAACGCGCATGGTGATGGTTCCGACGCCGCCGTGGACCAGAGGCTCGGACGGAACGACGAACTCGACGTTGGTGCCGTGCGGCGGGGTGGGGTCAACGAGGGGCGCGGTGAAGAACGCCGTGGCCTCGAGCTCGGCCAGTTCGGCCAGCGCCACAATGGTGTGCGGGTTGCCCATGCTGACCGAGAGGGCGGGCCTCGCCACGGCCAGCCCCTCGGCGCTGACCAGCGAGTCCATGGCCCGTGCGGTGGCCTCGCCCGGGAAGATGAATGCCCAGGGGCCCATGTCGACGGCGTAGCCCGCGGCCGTGCGGACGACGGTCTTCACGCCGGCGCGGGTGCCGATGGTCAGCGATCCGCCGGCGGGCAGGTCGACCAGGCCTTCGGCAATCAGGAAGTGGACAAAGACGCGCACGCCGTTGCCGCACATTTCGGACAGCGAGCCGTCGCCGTTGCGGTAGTCCATGAACCATTCAGCCTCCGGGTGCTCCGTCAGCAGCTCCTCCCCCTCGGGCAGCAGCCGGGACGGCACCGCACGGATCAGCCCGTCGCCGCCGAGACCGCGGTGGCGGTCGCAGAGCGCCGCGACCTGCTCCGGGGTGACCGAAAGAGTGCCGTTGGGGTCGGCGAGGAGCACGAAGTCGTTGCCGGTTCCGTGTCCTTTGGAAAACTTCAGTCCGCTTAGACCCGACACGTTGGAGTCAGCGTTACGGTCAGCGGCCACGGCCAGGGTTTCGTTCATCCTCCAAGGTTACCGTCAGGCCTGCGGGCACCGGAAAAGCCGCACCAACCGCTACCCGGCGCCGGGTCCGCCCGGGGCTGCACGGCACAGCGCTGCGGCTTGGGCCAGCAGCTCAGGATCCTGCCAGCCGAGCCAGGTGATGCGCGGGTCCGCGCGGAACCAGGTCAGCTGGCGGCGGGCGAACTGCCGGGTCGCGACAATGGTGTCCTCCGCGGCCTGTTCCACGTCCGTTTCGCCGTCGAGAACCCTGAGGAACTGGGCGTAGCCGAGAGCCCGCGGGGCGGTCTTGCCGCGCCGGAGTCCTGTGGCGTCGAGCTGCCGGACTTCCTCGAGCAGGCCCCGGCCCACCATGGTGTGCACGCGCCGGGCGAGCCGTTCGCGGAGCAGTTCGCGATCCACCTCCAAGCCGATCTGCACGGCCGGCCGGAAGTATTCGCGGGTGGGCATGAAGGAGCTGAAGGGCCGCCCGCTCAGCTCGAACACCTCCAGCGCGCGGACCAGGCGGCGGGCGTCGCCGAGCCTGCCGGCGGATACGGGATCGACGCTTTCCAGCCGTTTCCGCAGCGGCGCCGGTCCTGCCGCTTCAAGCTCCGCCTCGAGGCGGCGCCGGATCGCCGGGTCGGTGCCCGGAAATTCCAGGACGTCCAGGGCAGCCCGGACGTAAAGCCCGGAACCGCCGGCCAGGATCGCCCGCTTGCCCCTGCCGTGGATCTCGGCAATCAGTGCCCGGGCCTGCTGCTGGAAGTCGGAGACGCTTGCTTCCTCGGTCACGTCCAGGGTGTCCAGGAGGTGGTGCGGGACTCCCCTGCGTTCCGCCAGGGAGATCTTGGCGGTGCCGATGTCCATGCCGCGGTAGAACTGCATGGAGTCGGCGTTGATCACTTCGCCGTCGAGTTCCAGCGCGAGCGAGACGGCGAGATCGGATTTGCCGGAGCCCGTCGGCCCCACGACGGCGATCACCGGGGGCGGGTTGTGCGGAACTGCCACGTGGTTAGCGGCCGCGGACGGGCAGTGTCGGCATGCCCAGGGAAACCCCCCGGGTGCCGCCGGACGAGGCGGTGCCGGCGCCCGGCGCCGGGGCGCCGCAGGAATCGGCCTGGGACCGATCCCAGGCGTCGCCGGCGCGCGAGCGGCGGAGGCTGTAGTCGTCCGCCGTCGCCGGGTCCGCGATGAGGTGGAAGGCGGCAGCCTCGGTGATGGCCACGGTCACGAGGTCGCCGGGGCGGGGTGTTTCCGCCCCGGCCGGCACGGAGAAGTGCACGAGCCGCTGGTCCTGGGACCGGCCGGAGAGGCGGTGGGTTTCCTCCGCCTTGCGGCCGGAGCGGGCGGTGACCATCACCTCCACGCGGCGGCCCAACTGACGGGCGTTTTCCTCGGCCGCGATCCGGTCCTGGAGGGCGGTGAGGCGCTCGAAGCGTTCCTGGACCACAGCCTTGGGCAGCTGCTCCGGAAGGTCGGCGGCGGGAGTCCCGGGCCGCTTGGAGTACTGGAAGGTGAAGGCGGTGGCGAAGCGGGACTTCTCCACCACGTCCAGGGTGGCCTGGAAGTCCTCCTCGGTCTCGCCGGGGAAACCGACGATGATGTCGGTGGAAATGGCCGCGTGCGGGATTTTTTCACGGACCTTGTCCAAAATGCCGAGGAACTTGGTGGAGCGGTAGGACCGGCGCATGTCTTTGAGCACCTTGTCCGAGCCCGACTGCAGGGGCATGTGCAGCTGGGGCATGACGTTGTGGGTCTCCGCCATGGCATCGATCACGTCGTCGGTGAAGGCCGCGGGGTGCGGGCTCGTGAACCGCACGCGTTCCAGGCCCGGGATGTCCCCGCAGGCCCGCAGCAGCTTGGAGAACGCCTGCCGGTCACCGAATTCGACCCCGTAGGAGTTCACGTTCTGGCCCAGCAGCGTCACTTCGATGGCGCCGTCGTCGACGAGGGCCTGGATCTCGGCGAGGATGTCCCCCGGACGCCGGTCCTTCTCCTTGCCTCGCAGGGCGGGAACGATGCAGAAGGTGCAGGTGTTGTTGCAGCCCACCGAAATGGATACCCAGCCGGAATACACCGAGTCGCGCTTGGTCGGCAGGGTGGAGGGGAAGACGTCCAGCGACTCGAGGATCTCCAGCTGCGCCTCGTTGTTGTGGCGCGCCCGGTCGAGCAGGGCCGGCAGGGCGCCGACGTTGTGGGTGCCGAAGACGGCGTCCACCCAGGGCGCCTTCTTCAGGATGGCTTCACGGTCCTTCTGGGCGAGGCAGCCGCCGACGGCGATCTGCATGCCGGGGTTGGCCGCCTTGACCGGCGCCAGGATGCCGAGGTTGCCGTACAGCTTGTTGTCGGCGTTTTCCCGCACGGCACAGGTGTTGAAGACCACGACGTCGGCCAGTTCTCCGGCGGCGGGGACGTAGCCGGCGGCTTCCAGCATGCCGGCCATGCGTTCGGAATCGTGCACGTTCATCTGGCAGCCGAAGGTGCGCACCTGGTAGGTGCGGGGCTGCGGCGCGTCAGGTGCCGGCAGGGCGTCGGGTGCCGGCGTGCTGCCTGCTGTAGGAAGGGTGCCGGATGCTGGGGAGGGAATGGTCAAGCTCACCTGTTAAGGGTAACGGGTCGGCACCGCCGCTGTACCGGGCCCGCACGGCGGCCGCCGCGGCTGCGGCTTCAGTAGTGCTCCTCCGGATCGGCGTCCGCAGGGCCGCCGGCGGCATCAAGGACCTCGCCGACGATCCGGAAGGCCTGCGCGGGCTGATAGCCCTTGCGGGCAAGCATGGAGGCCAGCCGGCGGGTGGTCTTGTCCCGTTCCGCGCGGTCCCTGAGGTCGCCGCTTCCCCTGAGCTTGCGCCGGACGAGTTCGCGCGCGGCGGCGTCTTCGTCTTCGTCACTGAGCTGTTCCAGGGCGCCCGCCGCGGTGTCCGGGTCGATCCCCTTCTCCGCCAGTTCCCGCCGCAGGGCACCCTTGGCGAGCTTTCTGGTCTGGGACCGGCTGCGTACCCACATGTCCGCGAAGTCGGCGTCGTCGATGAGGCGCACTTCCTCGAAACGGTCCAGCACGGCCTCGGCGATGTCCTCCGGGACGTTGCGCTCGGCCAGCTTGCGGGCGAGCTGCCGACGGCTCTTGGGGGAATTCGTCAGCTGGCGCAGCACGATGGACCGCGCCACCGCCGCCGGATCGGCGTCCCGCTCCGGCGCCGAAGGCGCCCGTGAAGGGCCCTCGCCGCCGGTTCCGGCGCGGTCGGCAACGTCGGGGGCAGGGTTCCGCGGACGGAATCCTGCCCCCTTACGCGCGAAGCCGTTAGAAGCCGTCAACGGCCTTCAGCTTCGGTGATGCTTCGGTCTCGGCCGCGGCCTTCACGCCAACGCCGAGCTTCTCCTTGATGAGGCGCTCGAGTTCGGCCGCGAGTTCGGGGTTGTCGCGCAGGAAGCGGCGGGAGTTCTCCATGCCCTGGCCCAGCTGGTCGCCGTCGTAGGTGAACCAGGAACCCGACTTCTTGATCAGGCCGTGCTCGACACCCATGTCGATGATGCCGCCCTCGCGGGAAATGCCCTGGCCATAGATGATGTCGAATTCGGCGATCTTGAAGGGCGGTGCCATCTTGTTCTTGACGATCTTGGCCTTGGTACGGTTGCCGACGGAGTCCGAGCCCTCCTTGAGGGTCTGGATCCGGCGGACATCGATGCGGATGGACGCGTAGAACTTCAGGGCCTTACCACCGGTGGTGGTTTCCGGGGAGCCGAAGAAGACGCCGATCTTTTCACGCAGCTGGTTGATGAAGATGGCCGTGGTCTTGGTCTGGCTCAGCCGGCCGGTGATCTTACGCAGGGCCTGGCTCATCAGGCGGGCCTGGAGGCCGACGTGGCTGTCGCCCATGTCGCCTTCGATTTCAGCACGGGGCACCAGCGCGGCGACGGAGTCGATGACGATGACGTCCAGCGATCCGGAGCCGATCAGCATGTCCATGATCTCCAGGGCCTGCTCGCCCGTGTCCGGCTGGGACACCAGGAGGGCGTCCGTGTCCACGCCCAGCTTGGCCGCGTACTCGGGATCGAGGGCGTGCTCGGCGTCGATGAAGGCGGCGATGCCGCCCTGGCGCTGGGCGTTTGCCACCGCATGCAGTGCCACGGTGGTCTTACCTGACGATTCGGGGCCGTAGATTTCCACGACGCGGCCGCGCGGCAGGCCGCCAATGCCCAACGCTACGTCCAGGGCAATGGAACCGGTCGGAATGACCTCAATGGGCGCACGGACTTCGTCGCCCAGGCGCATGACCGAGCCCTTGCCGAACTGCTTGTCAATCTGGGCAAGCGCTGCTTCGAGCGCCTTTTCGCGATCCGGGGCTGCGGCCATGGTTCACACCTCTAATGCTTTCTCGCTGTGGAGTGGCCTTGCGGCCGTTTATCTGTCTTCACCGACGCTACTGCCACCCACCGACAATGTTGCCAGCCGCCAGCGCGCATGTGGAAAACACTCTGAAAACAGGATAGCCCGATCCGAACAAATATTCGAACGATCGGGCGGCGTGTCAGGGAGTTCCGCCGTCAGCGGGGCTTGATGTCCCGGCCCAGCCTTCGCTCGGGCGGGACGTCCTGGACCTCGCACAGGGCAAGCCAGACCTGCCGCGGCGGCACACCGGCATCCAGGGCCTGGTCCGCCGTCCGGCCGCCCACCCCGGCCAGGACCAGCGTGCTGCTGAGGACCCGGGAATATCCGGCCCCGAATTCGTCATCCATGAGCCGCCAAAAGTCACTGATTCGCACCAATAAAGTCTCTCACGCGCCGGGACCCTAGAATGGTTGCCATGAGCAACCCAGCCGAGGACGCCGGAATCCCCGCGCGTGCCGAGGATCCCGCAGAAGCTGCGCTGACAGCCGTCGAACACCAGATGAGCCTGCTGTGGCGCCGCGGCCGGTCCCTGTCTCATCAGCTCTCGCGCCAGGTCCATCCGGACATGGAGCCCGCCGCGTACGGCCTCCTGAGCGTGATCCGCCGGCAGGGTCCCATCCGCCTGACGGAGCTCGCCTCGTGCATCGGTGTCGGCAAGCCCTCGGTGAGCCGGCAAATCGCCTTCCTTGAAAGCCTCGGCCTCGTGTCCAAGGAGGCGGATCCCCTCGACCGCCGCGCGCAGTCGATCCGGCTCACCGCCAAGGGCGAGGAGAAGATGCACCAGGTGCAGGATGCCCGGCGCGAGGTCTTCCGCGAACGGCTCGGCGAATGGCCGACGGAGGAACTGCAGACGCTGGCCAAATACATGGCCAAGCTCAACGCCACCTATGAGCGGGACGGCTTCCCCAGGGACGAGTAGCCAGACCCGGCAACGGGCCCCGTGGCGACAGGAAAAGGGCCCACGGCGCGAAGCCGGGGCCCTTGCCCAGAATCTAAAAGCTCCGGGTTTTATGGAGTCGAAGTTCGCCCCTAGCGCGCCCCGGAGAGCAGGCCCTTGGCCAGCTCCTCGTTCAGCTCTGAGTTGAGCTCACGGTCCAGGTCGCGGCCGTAGCGCTGTGCGAACTCCTGCGGGACGGTGTCCGGTACCGCGACGCCCTCGGCAACTGCGACGCGGTCACTGACTTCGCGGAGCATGCTGGAGAGCGGAACATCCAGGGCCGAGCAGATCGAGGACAGCAGCTCCGAGGAGGCTTCCTTCTGGCCGCGCTCCACTTCGCTCAGGTAGCCCAGGGATACACGGGCGCTGTGCGAGACTTCGCGGAGGGTACGGCCTTGGCGTTGGCGGACATCACGCAGGACATCACCGATTTCGTGACGAAGTACAACCATCTTGCGCCCCTTCTGTTCGCTCTTTGCCTGATCGGCGAGGCCCACATCCTTCCAGCGGACAACGCCGTTTACGGATACGGGCTGCTTTACCATCTGTATCGCCTTGCTCCCTCGTAAGTCGAGTTCGCCGGTCAAGGCGAACAGTTGATGCTTTCATCCTAGGCGCCTCCCTTATTCGGAGGCGACACAATGTAACAACTAATGGCTATCAACTTTTGTTCCCGACAACGTTACCCCGGCTGGGCTTCGGAAGATAGGACTTCAAGCAAGCGCTCCAGGGCGGCGGCGCAGGCCTGGCCGCGGATTTCCGGCCGGTTACCCTCGAAGCTGTACGCATAGGACGCCGACCCCCCGGCCGTGGCGACGCCGACGAAGACGGTACCGACGGCCTTGTCGTCATGCGGCTCGGGGCCTGCCACCCCGGTCGTGGACACACCGATGTCAGCGCGGCAGAGCCTGCGGGCGCCCTCGGCCATGGCGGCCGCAACCTGGCCGTCCACGGAGCCGACGGCGTCAAGGAGCTCCGGCGGAACGCCCAGCACCTCGGCCTTGACCGAGTTCTGGTAGGACACGACGCCGCCTTGGAGCATGGCGGACGCGCCGGGCGTGTCCGCAAGCATGGCCGCCACCATGCCGGCCGTGAGGGATTCGGCGGTCGCAACGGTCACCCCGCGGCTGATGGCGCCCCTGACGGCCTGCCCGGCAATGCGGTGCAGATTGCTCATGGCTTGCCCTCCGGAAGGCGCTGTTTCCGTGCGCGGATGCCGCTGGCCCGCAGCTTCAGGGCTTCAACGACGTACTCGCCGCCGGTCCAGACGGTGATTGCGAGGGCAACCATCATGACCGTGAAGGCGACGCCGCCGAGCCACGGCGCGAGGGAGGCCAAGGGTACGACGTACAGGAAGATCGCCGCGGTCTGCACAACCGTCTTGAGCTTTCCGCCGCGCGAGGCCGGGATCACGCCGTAGCGGATGACGAAGAAACGCAGTGCGGTGATTCCCCACTCCCGCACCATGATCAGGATGGTGACCCACCATGGGAGTTCGTGGAGCAGGGAGAGCATGACCAGGGCGGAGCCGATCAGGAGCTTGTCCGCAATCGGGTCGGCGATCTTGCCGAAGTCGGTGATGAGGCCGCGGCTGCGGGCGATGTCGCCGTCGAGCTTGTCCGTGTAGATCGCCACCGCGAAAACCGCGGCAGCAGCCCACCGCCAGACGCCGTTTTGGCTGTCCAGCCCGGGTGCGTCGGCCAGGAGGAACCAGACAAAGAATGGCACCAGCACGATCCGGAGCATCGTCAGGACGTTCGGCAGGTTCCAGATCCGCGCGGCGGATTCGGCACTATTGGCTTCGGCGCTAGTCACCTTCCTAGGCTACCGTCCGGTGAGCGACCAAGCGTCCTCGGAGCCGTCCCCGTCACCGCCGGACCCGCCGTCCGCGCCATCGTAATAATCCACTTTTTGCGCCCGCTGGTCCAGGTCCGCGGCCACGAGGTCCTCCGCATAGCCGCCCTGGGCGAGGTTCGCGTTGGCGTTCTCGCTCAGCGCCGCGGTCTGGGAATCGACGGCGGCGGGAGCCTCCAGGCCGTTCATGGCGGCGAGGACGGCGGCAAGGTCGTCCGGCTTGACCAGGACGTCGCGGGCCTTGGAGCCCTCGGAGGGACCCACGACTCCCCTGGACTCGAGCAGGTCCATGAGGCGGCCGGCCTTGGCGAAGCCCACCCGCAGCTTGCGCTGGAGCATCGAGGTGGAGCCGAACTGGGTGGTGACCACCAGTTCCGTGGCCTGCAGGAGGACATCGAGGTCGTCCCCGATGTCGTCGTCGATCTGTTTCTTCGGCGCGTCGGGGGCGACGTCGTCGCGGTAGGTGGCCTTCAGCTGGCCCTTGACGTGTTCGACCACCTGGTGGATTTCGGACTCGGTGACCCAGGCGCCCTGGACGCGCATGGCCTTCGAGGCGCCCATGGGCAGGAAGAGCGCGTCGCCCTGGCCGATCAGCTTCTCCGCGCCGGGCTGGTCCAGGACCACGCGGGAGTCGGTGACCGAGGAGGTCGCGAACGCCATGCGGGACGGGACGTTGGCCTTGATCAGGCCGGTGACGACGTCCACGGACGGACGCTGGGTGGCGAGGACCAGGTGGATGCCGGCGGCACGGGCCAGCTGGGTGATCCGGACGATGGAATCCTCGACGTCGCGCGGGGCGACCATCATCAGGTCCGCGAGTTCGTCCACGATGACCAGCAGGTACGGGTAGGGCCGGATGACGCGCTTGGAACCCTCGGGCGGGTGGACCTTGCCGCCGCGGACGGCCTTGTTGAAGTCGTCGATGTGCTTGAAGCCGTAATTGGCGAGGTCGTCGTAGCGGGCGTCCATTTCGCGGACCACCCACTGCAGTGCCTCGGCGGCTTTCTTGGGGTTGGTGATGATGGGCGTGATGAGGTGCGGGACGCCTTCGTAGGCGGTGAGTTCCACTCGTTTGGGGTCCACCATGACCATGCGGACCTCGTCGGGAGTCGCGCGCATCAGGATGGAGGTGATCATCGAGTTCACGAACGAGGACTTGCCGGCGCCCGTGGCGCCTGCCACCAGGAGGTGCGGCATCTTGGCGAGGTTCGCGACGACGTAGCCGCCCTCGACGTCCTTGCCGACACCCATGACCATGGGGTGTTCCGTGCGGCGGGCGTTCTGACTCCGGAGCACATCGCCCAGCGACACCGTCTCACGGTCCGTGTTGGGGATCTCGATACCAATCGCGGACTTGCCGGGAATGGGGCTCAGGATGCGCACGTCCGAGCTGGCGACGGCGTAGGAGATGTTCTTGGACAGGGCGGTGACGCGTTCCACCTTGGTTCCCGGGGAGAGCTCGATCTCGTAGCGGGTCACGGTGGGGCCGCGGCTGAAGCCGGTGACCCTGGCGTCCACGTTGAACTGGTTGAGGGTCTCCGTCAGCGACGCGACAATCGCGTCGTTGGCCTCGGTGCGCTCCTTGGGGACGGAGCCGGGGGTCAGGACATCCGACGCCGGCAGGGTGTAGGTGACGTCGCCGGCCAGGGAGAGCTGTTCGGTGCGTTGCGGAATCGGGGTGGGCGGCGGCGGCGGGGTGACGGGGCGCGAGGGGACCTGCGCTGCTGCCGGGGCCGGCGGGGAGCCCGGGGTCAGGGAGCCCGCGGCCACCATGCCGGGCGTGACGAGCGGGATGGCCTCGGTGGCGTTCTCCGGCGCGGCTCCGGACGCACTCGCCGCGGCGCCGAGGCCCTGGGCGGCCTTGATTTTTTCGACGGCGATCTCGGCCTGGGTGGGCCGGCGCACGCCGGGCGCGACGGAGTTTGCGCCACGGGCCTGGGCGGCATCGGCGGCGGCGTCCTCGATGAGCGCGCGTTCGAAGGCCTCGTCGCCGACATAGCCTTCCAGGCCGGCGTCGGCGTCGTCGTCCTTGCCGAAGAGGCGTCTGCGCTTCTTCTTGGGCGCGGCGGGCGCCTCGTTTTCGTACAGGTAGCTGCGGTCGTGGCGGTCGCCGTCGGCGTCGTGTTCCTGGAGGTCCAGGCCCATGAGGTGCTCGTAGGCGCCCCTCAGCCGGCTGGGGATCGCGCCGAAGGGAGTGGCGGTCACGATCAGCAGGGAGGTGAAGGCGAGCAGGCTGTAGACCGCCACCGGGACGGCGGCGTGGATGGCCGCAAGCGGCGACGCGGCGAGGAAGCCGAGCATGCCGCCGGCCTGGCGGAGGCCGTCGAAGCCGTCCGCGACGGTCGGCTCTCCGCCGATGACGTGGGCCAGGCCGGTGCCGGCGAAGGTCATGATCAGGAAGCCGATCCCGATCCGGTTGTTGCCGCGGCCGTCAACGGGCTGCCGGAACAGCCGGAAGGCGCAGACGAAGAGCATGAGCGGCAGCAGCAGGGACATCCACCCGAAGGTGCCGTTGACGATCCCGTACACCATGTCCGGGAACCCGCCCTCGAAGCCCCACCAGGCGAAGGTGGCGACGAACACGCCAAGAACGAGGTTGAACAAGGCGGCGCCGTCACGGCGGTCCTCGGGCGCAAGGCCGCTGACGTCCGAGCCGATCCGGCGGATGCCGGCGCCGACGACGTGGGCCATGCCCAGCCAGGCCCCGGCCACCACGCGTACCAGCCAGGGCTGCTTCGGCTCGACGGCGGCCAGTTGCCGGGTGCGGGCGGCTCCTGACGCCCCCCCGGACCGGCTTGCTTTGGATGCAGCCGTGCCCGAGCCCCGGCCCGGAGAGCTGCCTGATTTGCCGCTTGAGTTTCCTCTAGGCGCGGAGGAAGTACGTGTCGCCATACCCGCCACGGTACCGGACACCGGGCCGAGAACCCCGG